>CAYNZS010000016.1:0-29722 GCA_964401695.1 uncultured Nitrospirales bacterium | reverse complement strand
GCACGTCCGGTTCTGAGAGAGCGTGGGGGTGAGATTCCCCCGCGCCACTCACCCCTTGAGGCCTTCGCCGTGCGGCCCAAACGCAACGCGGCGATTGACTACACGGACTCCCATTGGATCTATCGCGAAAAAACAACCGACGTCCCCTCTCCGCTCTACTACAACGAGCGGCTCTACTTTGTCAATGGGGCGCGCGGAAGCATGATGTGCGTCGACCCCGCGACGGGCGAGGAGATCTGGAACGAAGACCTGGATAGCCGCCCGCGGATTTGGGCATCCCCCACCGCGTCGGACAACAAGATCTATTGCTACAACGAAGAAGGTGAAACTGTCGTCGTGTCCGGGGGAGAGGCGTTCGAAGTCATCGCGCGAAACGAAGCCCTGCCGGGCGATGGGCCGTCCAAATCAACCATCGCCATCGCTCACGGCAACTTGTTCATACGAACGGGGACTGCACTCTACTGCATCGGCGACTGACAAACGCATCCCGAGCGGTCCGGCCGCCAGCCAAGGCTATGATTCGGTACGGGTTAACAGCAACCCGTGCTCGGATCGCGGCAACCGCCGCCAACGGAAACGAGTTCGGCCGCGGCGCCCAAGGAACTACCGCACCATGCGCACCGGCACCGCACCTCCGTCCACAAACCCGAGCAACGCCCGCGACGTCGTCCGCCACTCGCCGCCGACGCGCCTACCAGGCAATTCCTCGGACTCCGCCAGGCCGTGCACCGCCTCAACGGAAACCTTGAGGAATTGCCAGCCTCTTCAAGAGTTAAAATTTCATCAGTCATTGTAACCGCCCTTTCTGCGATGCTGTTTCCCTAAAGGATAACCTTTTTCGGAGCAAGGATCATTTCCGGCGAAGACGAAGCTGGGTGGGGGCGGCGCCTTCACCACGGAATAGCCGGTTATCGCCACGGGTTTGATCTAGATGCGGCGCTGGCGGATACTTATCTGGGCCACGCTGGAAGACAATTGACGGAAAAGAGAACAGTTCTTACGGAGGTAGCGACATGAAGAAACTTCAAATCTTAGGTACCGGCTGCCCCACTTGCGCCAAACTGGCCGAAATGGTCGAGGACGCGGCGCAGGGCCTCGATATCGATTACGAACTTGAAAAAGTCACCGATATCGACCGGATAACGGCGTTCGGCGTCATGTCCACGCCGGCCTTGGCGGTGGACGGCGAAGTTAAGTTTTCCGGCGGCCTGCGCACGGCCGATGAACTCAAGGCAATGATCCGCAAACCTCCGATCCCAAGTCGAGTCAACGAACGTTGAAATCCAACAACGCCATGGGCGCTGTCCTGCTCCTGTTCGCCGTAGCGAGCGTCGCATACATGGGCCTTCGCGAAACGGGCATCGCGGGCGAGGCCATCGACACCTCTATCAAGCGCAAAGATGTCGTCATCGCCGTCGAGGGAGTCGAGCCCCGCGTCGTTGTCTACTTCTTCTACGGCGACATCCACTGCTCAACCTGCGCCAACCTCCAGAAGTACGCTCTCGAGGCCCTTGAGGAACACTTCGCTGCCGAATTCGAATCCGGCGAATTGCAGTGGCGCACATTAAACATGGACAAACCAGAAAACGAACATTCCGTCATGGATTACGGGCTGTACTCGAAGTCCGTCGTGCTGGTAGCCATGGCGGATGGCGAGGAGGCCGCCTTCAGGAACTTGGAGGAAATCTGGGACCTGGAGTACGACCAGAAACTCTACGCTGAGTACATCCGCTCGAATACGCGCGAATTCTTGGACATGCAACGGTGAACGATTGGAGTGCGGCGGCCGGTTCCGTATGGTTGGGCATTCTGACATCTGTCAGCCCCTGCCTTATGGCGACAACCGTCGCCGCCCTCTCCTACATAGCCCGCCGCGTCGATAAGCCGCGATACGTTTTCATCTCGGGCCTCTTCTACACCGCCGGCCAAGCAGTCGCCTACGTTGTTTTGTGCGGCGCGCTCGTCGGCAGCCTTCTCGCCGTGCCTCCGGTTGCCCATTGGCTTCAGAAGTACATGATCCAGACGATTGGCCCGATCCTGATTGTCGCCGCCCTTTTCCTACTCGAGCTTCTCGATGTGCAATTCGGGAGCGGGCGCATGAAGCAGTGGGTGCAAGACCGCGCGGAAACCGCCGGCCTGTGGATCGCCGCCGCGCTGGGAATCGTCTTCGCCATGACCTTCTGCCCGACCACAGCCACGCTGTTCTTCGGCGGCTTGGTCCCGCTTGCCGTCGAGCACGAGTCCCGCTTCTTATTGCCCCTACTCTACTCAGGCGGCGTCGCCTTGCCCGTCATGGCTTTCGCAGCGTTGATAGCTTTCGCGGCGAACAAAGTAGGAAAGGTCTTTGCGCGCGTAAGCCGTCTCGAACTTTGGGCGCGCCGCGCCACCGGCGGGATATTTCTAGCCGTGGGAGTCTACTTCACCTTGGCCTATACCCTGCGTATCCTAACTTTTCAATAGGCCGGCGGCTCCGCTGGCGTTTACCGGCTGCTATCGGGAGGACTTCCGTACAGGTCGCGCAACGCCTGCTTGGCTCCGCCATGATCCGGCTTCGCTCGAATCGCCGCTTCATAATGGCTTCGTGCTTCTCCGAGCCTCCCCAAATCCGTCAGGAGGACCGCCAGCGTAAATTGTATATCGGGTGCCTCCGGCGCAAGAGACGCCGCTTGGGAGAGATAGCCCGCCGCGTCACCGAGTCTGCCCAACTGGGCAAAGGCGATCCCTAAGTTGAACAGCGTGTCAACATGCCCCGGCTCAACTTCCAACGCCGCCAGCAACGCGTTAATCGCTTCATCCGCACGGCCAGATTCGGCAAGGGCGATTCCCAGGTTCGTCCGGCTCCCCATGTGATCCGTGTCGACTTCAATTGCGGATTCATACCAGGTAATCGCCTCGTCGAACTCGCCCCGTTCCCGCGCAAGGCCACCCAGCCGAAACGCCGTCTCCGCGCTCGCTGGATTTCGCGCAAGCGCTTCTTTGTAGTACGCCTCCGCCTCGGCGGCTTCGCCCCGGGCCGCGGCCACACTGCCTAAGCTCATATAGGGCTTGTAGAAGTCAGGGCGAATCGCAATCGCCTTTTCGAAATGAGTAAGCGCCTCATCGACCTCCCCTTTCTCTCGCAGAGCCACACCAAGATACTGATGCGCGCGGTAGTTCTCGGAAGTTACAGTCACCGCTCTGCGAAAGAGCGTCTCCGTGTCCGTCCAATGCCGCAGTTGCGCGCGTGTCAGGGGCGTCAGCGCCGCAATAACCCCGGCCGTGATTATCGTCTTCCACAGGAGGGGCCGCGTCGTCCCTTCAAGCTTCCGATGCAGTAGATATGCAGCGGCGATGAAGATGCCGAGGAGCGGAATATAGGTATACCGGTCGGCCATCGATTGTGCGCCTACTTGTACGATTCCTATAACCGGCACAAGGCACCCCAAGTACCAAAGCCATCCCACGCGAACATAGGGCCGCTTCCCGCCGGCAAGCGCGGCGAAGAGCGTGAGCGCAGCCAGCGCGCCTGCCGATCCCGCCAAGGCCCACGCCGGAGCAATCTCGCCAGGATGAGGATATAGAACGGCCAGGTCCCGCGGCAGAGCCGCTTTCCACAGGTAGTCCGCATAGGCCACGAGCGCGTTCGCCGCTCGAACCGGGAGATCATAAGAAGCGGTACGCACGGTGCCCGCCGCCTCTTGCACTGCATACGTGATAGCGCTTGAGGCCGCCGACAAGACGAACAGCGGAACCTTCTCCACTACGCAGTGCCCGACCTTTCGCCAGGCGCCGGTTCCTTCGAAACGCCGCAATGGCCAGTAGTCCAGGAGGAGCAACACGAAGGGCAAGGTGACGGCCATCGGCTTGGAAAGCAGACCAAACACGAAACAACCGGCGACCATCCCGTATCGCCACAGCGCCGGCTTCGCCACGTAACGGCCATAGGCCAGCAGGGCCAACATCCAGAACCCCGCGCTCAACAGATCTTTTCGTTCCGAGACCCACGCAACCGATTCGACATGCAACGGATGCAGCGCGAACAGAAAGGCCACGAGCGCGCTGGGGAATAGCGCCCCGGTAAGCGAGATCAGTGCGGCGAACACGAGCGCCGATACAAGGGCATGAAGAACGATGTTTATCGTGTGGAACGTCTTGGCGGAATGGCCAAAATATTCCACGTCGGTCATGTAAGAAATCCAAGTGATGGGATGCCAATTGCTGAAATAGCCGGTTGAGAATGCCCACAGAGCGCCATCGGCTGTCAACCCTTGCTCCACCCACGGCGCGGTGACGACATACTCGGTATCGTCATAATCCACCAACTCGAAATCCCGGGCCGGCCAGTAAGCGAATAACGCCGCGCCGAAGATCGCCGCGCCCGTCAGCGACACCATGAGGACTAGTAATACGAGCGCCCCCCTCGAAAGCAAGCCCATTGGGCTCGCCCCATCGGGAGCCTGTCGGCTCTTCAACATCGAGTTCGATTCCCAGGATGCTTATTCCGGACGATAGCCTTTCCCAAAACGGCCGCGCAAATACACGGAGTCTGGTGGAGGGTGGAGCCTCCCCCATTCCCCATAGTCTCAAGGCAGGGACAAGAGCGGAATTGGTTTAGTCACAGAAAGGAATCGCGAAACCTAGAACAGCGAAGAAAACGTAGCCCATACCCGCGTGGCCGGGAAGTTGCCCGGATATTTCTCGAACTCGACATGGCCGTCCAGATACAAGATATTTATCCCGCCCGGAACGTGGTTGAAATTGGCTGCAACCGTGCTAACGTGATCGAACATGACCGGCAGCTCACTCTCCGCTTTTGCCGACGCGCCGGGATTGTTGATATCGGTGACGAAGAAGCGCGCGATCCCCTCGCGCGTTCGCTGAATGGGCTTCAGTCCGTCGCCTTCGATGTCATTATCGTAGGTGTTCATCCCGTATGCCACCTGGGTAACACGCTCCATGAAGCTAAAAACAAATGGAAAACTCACATATTGACCAACCAGGTTCCCCGCATTCGCGGCCGAATCGTTAGGATCGGCACCTTTGGCGAGATAGTCCCTTCCGGGCTCTCCCGTAAACGCCCAGCCCAGGTACGTGTACGATTCGGGGCTGAACGCGCAAGCATCCCACTGCTCCTCGCCCGTCTCCTCCAACAAACGCTTGTTGTACCAACACGGCCCTCCGGCTCCACACTGCAAAACGTCGTCGCTACTCGGATCGGAGGGGCACAAGAGTATCGATGGATCGGACAGGAACTCGGGAAAAACCGCCGGGCCGGTAAAAACAAATTCAACCGCGCCGTTAGTGCCCAATAGCGCGCCGGCCGTCGGCTCGAAGGGATTCGGAGTGGAACAAGCGCCGCTGACGGGCTCCATATATTCGTTGTAGAAGGGCCGCGTATTCGGATTGGTCGGATCCTGGTTGCTCACCTGCCAAGAGCCCCGATCGGCCATAGCTGGATACTTCTCGGCGGGCGACTCCGAGGAATACATCTTGAGAGCAAGGCCCAATTGCTTGAGATTGTTGGCGCAACTCGCTCTGCGGGCCGCCTCCCGCGCTCGCGCGAGGGCCGGCAGCAGCATAGCCGCCAAGATACCAATAATTGCGATAACGACCAGCAACTCTATTAGAGTAAATCCGGATTTGCGTCCCATTATTTCATGCTCCCAAAGTTGTGTGCGGAACTAATCTCGAGAAGACACACGCGTGGCTGCGCAATTCGACCCCAAAACTACAACTCGATCCAGGCCGTCGTGTGGCACTGAAGGATGTCTTCTTTGTTGCGGAATGATATCGCACCCGTCGGGCAAGCTTCAACACACTCGGCCGCGGACTTCTCGAGGCCGTCGTCAAGGCTCTTGTCGAAGGGAACCTTGATTTCCATCTCGAAGCCGCGCCCGATAAACGCCAAGCCAATACTCTCGCCGTGTTTTTCCGCGATCGCGACGCATAGCCCGCACCGAATGCATTTTCCAGGCTCAAGCATGACGTCGCCAACGCCCATGATCTCGTAATCTTGTTCTTCGCCACCCTTGTACTTCTTCTCCGCGCCATACTCAGAAGCCCACTTGCGCAACCCGCAGGAAACCCGCTTGCGGCAATCGCAATGGAGGCAACGGCCTGCCTCGGCCTGCGAATCGACCAGGTTCGCCAGTTCCGTCTCGACCACTTCCATCGCTTCCTTATTCTCGTTCTTCTCCCGCATCTTCTCCAGATCGGACCTGGGGAGCTTGCCGTATTTTGACAAGAAAAGCTTCTTGTCCGGGTCGGGCCGGTTGCTCTTGAGGTAGCGGTCTACCCACACCGCCGCGGTCTTCCCGTTGCCCACCGCGCGAACGGCAAGCTTATGCTCTTTCGCCTCGAAGATCTTGCCCTCAGGCTTGGCCACATCCGGACACGCCAGGATGATCGCGTCGTGCTTTTCGGCCAGCGCCTCGAAATCGTCGCCCACGCAATTCCCATACTCGAACCGTACGCCAAGCTTCTCGATTTGGGTGACCTCGGCGTCGAGCACATGCGGCGGCAATTCTTTTTCGGAAAGATGGCGCCACCTGCCGCCCGCCTTCGTATCTTCTTCATAGATCGTGCAGGCGTGTCCGCTCTTGCGCACGACCCACGCCGCGGCCATTCCCGTCAGGCCGCCGCCGATAATTCCGACCGAAAGGCCCGTATCCAGTGGACAGTCAAGCAGCTCTGGATTTTCCGTTTGAGCCCTTTGCGCTACCGTCCGGTGGAGTTGCCGGATCTCCATCGTTGTGTCATAACTCTTCCGGCGGCATGGATTCTGGCAGGGCGCGGGGCACACATACCCAAGCGTCCAGGGAAACACCAACCCTTCGGTAACCGTATACGCCGCCCCGTCGAATTCGCCATCGTAGATCTGGCGCATCATCACGGGGATGTTCATAGACGCCGGGCAGGTGTGTGTACAGGGCGCTTCACAGTCGCCCACATGCTCGCTGATGATCAGCTCCAGCACATCCTTGCGCGCCGAGCACACATCGCCGCTATCGGTCTCGATTTCCATCCCGTCCACAGCCACCGTCGAACACGAAGGGATGATCCGCCCGCTTTTCGAATCGCGCATCACGCACAACATGCACGAATTCATCGGCCGCACCCCTTCCCAATAGCACAGGGTAGGCACTTCGATTCCCATGTCGCGCGCCGCATGCAGCAACGCCGTCCCGGGTTCAACTTCCACTTCTCGATTATTGATTTTCAAGTTGGGCACGAGTCAAGATTCCTACTGCTATCGCGATCCTGCCAAGATCGCGTCCGTGGGACAAACAGGCAAACAGGCGTCGCACCGGGCACACGCATCCAAGTCGATGACGTGCTTTGTGTATGGCGCCGTCTCAATGCAATCCGCAGGGCAAACCTGCGCGCACATGGTGCACCCGATACATGTATCGACAATCCAGTAATCAATGAGCGGCTTACACTTGCCTGCGGGGCACTTGCCGTTCACATGGGCAATAAATTCGTCTTTGAAATAGGTCAGGGCCGTTAGGACCGGATTCGGAGCTGTCTTGCCCAAGCCGCACAAGCTCTGACTCTTGATCACCTGGCCGAGCTCGTCGAGTAATTCGATATCGGCTTCCTTGCCCTTCCCTTCGCACAGGCGCGTCAGCATCTCGAGCATCCGCTTGGTTCCGATGCGGCACGGCGAACACTTGCCGCAGGACTCCTCTTGAGTAAAGGAAAGGAAATAACGGCACATCTCGACGACACAGTCCGAATCGTCTAGCACCACCATCCCGCCTGAGCCCATCATCGCGCCGATTTCGGAAAGGGCTTCGTAGTCCACAGGAGTTTCGCCAAGCGACGCCGGGATAATTCCTCCCGACGGACCTCCTACAAGAATCGCCTTGAACGCGCGGTCTTCCGTGACGCCGCCGCCGATCTTCTGGACGATGTCGTTGATGGTGATGCCCATGGGCACTTCGATAAGCCCGCCGTGGCGAACTTTCCCGGACAGCGAGAAGACCTTCGTTCCTTTGCTCTTCTCGGTGCCCTTCGCCGCGAAGGCCTCGGCCCCGTTGCGGATAATCCAAGGCACCATGGACAGCGTCTCGGTGTTGTTGATGAGCGTGGGGCAGCCGTACAGCCCCTCGATGGCGGGGTACGGCGGGCGAATCGTCGGCATCCCGCGCTTACCTTCCACCGAAGCTATCAGCGCCGTCTCCTCGCCACAAACAAAAGCCCCCGCGCCCTCCACAACCTTGAGGTGAAGCGACTTCCCGCTCCCGAGGATGTTGTCCCCAAGCAGGCCCGCTTCTTCGCAATCGAGAATCGACTGGCGGATCCGCTTCGTCGCGAGAGGATACTCCGCCCGGATGTACAGGTAGCCTTGATCCGCGCCCACCGCGAGCGCGCTGATTAGCATCCCCTCCAACACGCGGTACGAATAGGATTCGAGAATCATACGATCCATAAAAGCGCCCGGATCGCCCTCGTCTCCGTTACAAATCACGTATTTCTGCGCGCCCGGCGCCTCGTTAACAAACTGCCACTTGGTGCCCGTCGGGAAACCCGCGCCGCCACGCCCACGCAGCCCGCTCTCCGAGATCTCTTGGATGATGCGCTCAGCCGGCCAGCCATTTTTCGTGGAACCGTTGGCGTCGGGAAGGCCCCCTCTGTGTTTGGACATGAGCGCCAGACCCGTCGACTTGCCGAACAGCAGTTTCTCGACCGCCATGTAGCCGCCCTTGCGCAAATACTCGTCCAGGCTAGCCGGATCGATTTCGCCGCGGAACTCCGTCGCGATATGATCCTGGTGAGTCAGAAACGAGGAAACGTGGTCCTCGCGCACTTTGTCGTCGTGACGCTCGAGGACATCCTGTCCGTCCTCGCCATACAAGTGGTCGGACCAACGAAGCGCCTCGGACCGAAGCCACTTGATCGGGTTCTTCGGCTTGAAATGGCGCGCGACGATGTCCGCCACGTTCGCCGGATCAACCTTCGCGTACATCGCGGGCGGCTTATTCAGTTCGATGATCTCGATCACCGGAATCTGGTGGCACATATGCACG
Organism: uncultured Nitrospirales bacterium; assembly: GCA_964401695.1. Lineage (GTDB taxonomy): Bacteria > Hydrogenedentota > Hydrogenedentia > Hydrogenedentales > JAPYPO01. Next base: position 20,711 of record CAYNZS010000016.1, on the reverse strand, counting down.
CAGCTGACGTGCTTCACGGGAACATCGGAATCGAGTTCTTCAAGCGCGCGATGCAGCGCCACTTCCACTTTGTCGCTTCCGCCCGCCACGCAGCACGAGTCTAGGCCGATGCGAATCTCCGCGCCGTTTTCGACAATCTTCCGCGCCGGGCGACCGTCTTCTTTCCCCTTTTCGCTCTCCCGCTTCTCGAAATCCTGGACAACGGACGACACTGTATCAACCGTTACATTGGGATAGGTCACATGGACCATCTTCACCGCCGGAGCCAGAGAACAGCAGCCCAGGCATGCCACCGTCCGAATGGTGTACCGGCCATCCGGGTCCGTATCGCCATCGCCTTCGATCCCCATGTGATCCGACAATGCTTCGTGGATGTCCAGCGAGCCTTTCACATGGCAAGCGGTGCCATCGCAAAGGCTGATCACATGTTCGCCGACGGGGCTGTGCCGGAATTGCGTGTAGAATGTCGCTACCCCCTCGACGGTCGCTGGCGTAATCTCCGTCAACTCGCAGACGCGCTCCATCGCCGCCGAAGGCAGATAACGGTACTTCGTCTGGATCGCTTGAAGAATGGGAATCACGGCTTCCGTGCCGTGCCCAATCTCTTCCACGATGACGTCAATTTCCGCCAAATCGACTTCTGTCTCTTCCAGAGTTTCAAGCATGTTTTCTACTCGATGCAGTACAAGTTTTCCTTGCCACGGATGTAGATCCGGCCATCCATAAATGCGGGCGTCGCGTGCGCCTCCTCGCCAAGAGACGCTGTGCCAAGAAGCTCATACTTCGCGCCGGCGCGCACAATAAACATTTTCCCATCTTCGTCCAAGACATAGATCTTGTCGCCCACCAAGATGGGCGATGCAACGAAGCCGCCTCTCGCTTCGCTCACATCTTCTTCCACCCAGAGTTCCTCGCCCGATGCTGCGTCCAGGCCCACTAATTCTCCATACACAGTCGCAATGTAGAAGCGAGCGCCGTCGCCTACGGGGCTCGACATGTCGGGCAAAACCTCTTCGTACTCCCACAAGAATGTCCGCTCCAGGGAATCCTCGGGTCCGTCAACGGAGAAGGCCACGGCGTAGGCCCCCATACCGTCCGCTGCGAAGACTACGCCGTTGCTGTACGTCGGCGATGGCCCAACTTCGCTCCCCAGGAATTCCCCCGTCCAAAGAGGCTTTCCCGTGACCGGGTCGTAAGCATCGACCGTGTTCGTTGACAGCAGAACCAACTGAAAGCCCTTCGGCGCGTCGGCCAAAATGGGGGACGCCCAGGAGATGTCTTCCCGCGCCTGGGCCCAGCGCTGTTTGCCCGTCGCGATGTCGAGGGCGTACAACTTCGCGGCATCATGCTGATCCAGTTGCACGTAGAGCAGATCGTCCAGCGCGATGAGCGACGACGAATGGCCGTAATGGTTGTCGGGAATCCCCATGCTCTTCGCCCAAATCTTGTTGCCCTCGAAATCATACGCGACCAGATCCCCGGTGGCGAAAATTGCGAATACCCGCTCGCCATGAGCCACCATCGAGGGCGCTGCAAATCCGGTCTCCCGGCTGGGTGTGGGCATATTGTCGGGGCTGAGGGTGACGGCCTTCGACTTCGTCCACAGCAAATCGCCCGATTCGGCGTCGTAGCAATACACTTCTAGCTTCTCGTTGGTCGCGCCAGAGAGAAAGACACGATTGCCCCATGCCACGGGCGAATTCACCCCAGGCAAATCAATGTCCGATTTCCATTTGATCGCCTGGCCCGACTCGCCGTCCCATTCGGTTGGCGTGTTCGTGTAGTGTGCCCGGCCCGCCGAGCCCGGACCGCGGAACGAGGTCCAATTCAACTGCATTTCGTCCCACGTCGGCGGCCCCTTCGGTTCGGGCGGCTCCACGACCGGCTGCTCCACGCCACCGTTCGCGTCGGCAACCTCCGTCAGCAGACTCTCGGTCATGATCGCCGCGGCCATTCCCATGCCGAGCAACGCCACGCCACCCCACGTCACGTACTGGCGCGACGTGGCATAGGCGAGGAACTCCTCGTCCGCGGCTGGCGTTTCAGACAACTCGGGCTTATCCGGACGCCAGCGCGCCATATTCTTGAACGCCACCAAGAAGACACTCACGCCGACGAGCAAAAGGATTCCGCCCAGGCGCAGAACGTTCTGGCTCGTGAAGAAGGCCTTGCGTTGAAGCAGATCCAATTCCCGGATCTTCTGCGCCAGCGCCTCGTCCTGCTCGTCCGCTTTCGCGTATTTCATGCGAAGCTCGGTCACCAACGGATCGTTGATCGGATCCGCCGCGCGGATCTGGAGATAGTTCACCGTCAGCAACGCGAACACGATCAGCGAGAACAGGCCAGCTACAACGGTTACGCTTGCGGCCAAGCGGAATATGAAATCGTTTCTTTCGAACTCTCTTTTAATGAGCATTACTAGGAAGTGCCCTCCTCGACGGGACAATACGGCATGCAGCGCCCGCAGCTGTAACACCTCTCCTTGGTGGGCTCGAAGACATTTCGCCGTGCCACCATCGAGAGACCAATTAGTTTTGTCGCCACAATCAGCGCCAAGAACGCGCCAAGCCACGCGCCGCCCACCTTGAACCGCTCGCGAGTGAGCGTGGCCTTCGCGTGAAGGGCCGCTGTCGTCTCATCGCTCACCCGGTGGGTCTCCGACGTAAGGACACCGCCCACTTCGGCCAACCCCAAGTCTTCCGCGGCGATCCGCTCGCTCAGCGCGATATCCGGGTGCATGCGCGACAAGGGTTCGTAGATGCCGTAACCGACGAGGGTGCCGGCGAGAATAATCAACGGCGTCGCCAGAAGGATCTTGAAGATGCGGTTTCGGCCGACTGCCGGATCTTCCAGAAGATGGTCCGGCGTCGGCATATCGATGGCATTGTACGGGCAGGAGTCCTCGCAAAGGCGGCACTCGACGCATGGCGAAGGCGGAATCTCGAGATGCCACTTCGACATGCGCGACATCCAGCCGAGGAGTACGCCGTAGGGGCACAAGAACCGGCAATAGGGGCGGCCGATAAACACGCCCAGCAATAATATCGCGCCACCGGCCAACAGCATGTTGAAGTGGTGGCCCATACGGTAGATGCCCACGAAGGGATCGTAGCGGCAGATGATGAAGCCGGCCTGCGTCGCCACGCCGATGACAGCTAGGCCGAGGTAAATGTACCGGCCAAGCCCCAGGACCCGCTCAAGGGACGGCGACATGCGAATCGGCGCAATGGCTACCAGCTCTTGCATTGCGCCCAGCGGACACACCGAGGCGCAAAACACACGCCCAAAGAACAGCGAGAACAAAAGGGGCAGGAGGAAAAACGAAAGTACGACCAACGAGACGCCCACATCCGGCACAAAAATTCCGGCTGCGACATTCTGAGTCGACCCGACAGGACAAATGCATCCTTTCCGATAGAACCCGAAAAAGATTAGGGAGAATATACTGAGCAGGAAAAGTCCACGGCGCGAGCGAGATTTCACGATGAACCACGTTGAAAGCGACAAGGCTCCAAACAGCATCAAGACGTCGAACCAACTGTTATTGTCCGTCACGCCTGGGGTATAGAGCGACGGGAGGCCGTAGTTCGTGGCAAATTCCGGGGGCGGGTACTCCAGCTCCAACTCCGACGTCGATTCCACTTCTTGCGCCATGCCGGCGTGCGCTGACAAAAGAAGTATGCCGAAGACAAATATTTTCGTGATGGTATTCATTACTCGATCGCGTCCGTTCCCCCGGTGAGGTACATGTAAGGCTGAGACACGGGCACCTTGCTGAACGCATCGGAGGGGCAGGCCCACGCGATAGAGCATTCGTTGCAGTTGATGCACAAGTCTTGCCTGATCTGTAGATAAAAAGAAGCATTGCCAAACATAAGGCACGCGTCAACACACTTCGCGCAGCCGATGCAACGGTCTTCGTCGATCATGTATTCGTAGTACGGGTCCTCGATATACTTCCGCACAATCGCCGAGGTCGGGCAAAGCTGGTCTTCCGCGCCCGAACTTTTCTCGCGCGACCCCGGTTGCAGGTAGCCGAAGCACAGATCGCAATAGCCGCAGATGTTGAATTGATTCAAGCACTTGACCGCGGAAGGATTCAGGACGCAATGCGTAGTGCATTGTCCGCACTGGGTGCACTTATTCGGGTTCAGTTGCCACAGCGTTCCCTCTTCTGGGCCGCCCACCGCGGCATACGCCGCCCCCGCGAAGGCTAAAGCGCCGGCGCCGCGCATGAAATCACGTCGATTGAATTCCTTTATCTCGTTCATTACTAGCCTCGTTTCGTTTAGGGAGTTCGCACCCGTGGTATACCCAACAGGACGCGCAGTAATTGTGGTTGAAGCATTCCTTGACCGTTCTGGAACCGCGGACCGCGGCGATGCCCAAGCCGCCCATCCCGATCATCATTCCAGCCCGGCCCATGCTCTTCAGAAATTCGAGCCTATCTACGGGCTTATACACGATTGCTTCCCTTCCGTTCGAAAACGCGAACAACGTCTTTACGGGGATCAAGCACCATGATGCGGTCCCGCGCGTCCACTGCGATATCTTTGAGTGACCGCGGCCTTGGAAACGCTTTGGTGCCGGCAATTAGTTCCTCGAAAGTGCCCCCATCCACATCGTAAACCTTAAGGCGAACAAGGCCTTTGTCGGCTGCGATAAGACGCCCAGCCGTATCGAAAGCTATGTGCGATGGATTGCAGCAGCCGGAAAAGCCTTCAAGCTCTAACGATGGCTTGTACCACGCCGTAATTAGCGATCCGTCCGGACGGTAACTCTCTAGGCCCATCCGCCCAGGGTTGACCACCCACAGAGCCCCCGCGGAATCGAAGGCCACATCGAGATACGCGCTCGGCGCGACGATGCCGGGAACATCTCCGTCGAGGTTCTTTTTGCCGATGCGCCCCACCAGCCCGCCGTTGCGGTCGTAGCGGAGCACGATCCGATTTCCCATATCGGCCACGAACACATTTTCCTCATCCGCGGCGATGGAAGTGAACAATGCCCGGCCCCCGACGTTCTCCCATTTCGATACGAACTCGCGATTCGCGTCGAAGACCTCCACATGGTCTTTGAAACCAATGAACGTGGCGCCATCCGGCGCAATGCCGATGCACCTCGGCGCACCCGCCACCGCGAAACGCGCCACCTCGCCGCCGTTCGTCCCCAATACCACAATCTCGTCTTTGCCGGCGATGTACAGGCTCCCATCGGGGGCTACCGCAAGAGCGCTCGGCTTGATCAGGCCGGGATCGATACTCTCGGTTTCCTCGAAATCCGTCTCGATGCGGTCCGCGGCGACAATCTCATCGACATCAAGCAAGAGATTCGGTCCGGGAGGCCGGGTCGAGTTATTCGCAAGAAGATAGAAGAACACCCCAGCAATCGCGACCGCGCACACGGCCGGCGGCCAGGGGTTCTTCGGACTCTTTACCGATTCTTTCATCGAGTTCCTAGTCCTTGTCCGTCAAAAAGGCTACGCGTCAGGCGGCGCCCAGATCGATGCAGATAAGGGTCCTGCTGTTGCGCAAAAGCATGCGGCTCCCCACCAACGTAAGCGGAGCCCAAGCGTCGTGGCCGCCGTGGAGAAGATGCGCCTCCCCGAGTTCCACATACTCGTCCACCGTCGCGTCAATCATCCTGAGGATGCCATCGTCGTGCAGGATGTAGAATTTGTCGTCCGCCAACAGGAAAGGTCCGTTCCCATACTTGCCAAGTCGCTTGTCTTGTCCGCTCGACCACACGAAATTGCCTTCTACGTCATAGGCGACGAATTGTTTCTCCGCGGCACCTCCGCCCTTTGGCAGAATGCAATAGAGACGGTCATTGGCGAAAATCGGGGTCTGCTGAATAGACGACAAACCTTCGTCCGGCGCTTTTTCGTAAAGCGAATTCACCGCATAAATGCCGTCCGATTCGGAAAGCTGCAAGAGTACGTTGCCAGCCCCGCGGCCCGTCGACATGAAAATCTGGTCGTTCGCTACCTTGACGGGCGATGGCGCCACCACCAACGCAGTCCACGCGAATTCCCAGAGCAATTCGCCCGTGTCGCCTTCCTCCGCCGATACGCCCACAAGGCCGCCCTCGGCGCTATAGACGTACATCTTCTTACCCAGCAAGGTCATCGGCATTACCGAAGAATGGGACATGAGCCAGCCGGGCTCGTTCGGGGTCTTCCACAGTACATCGCCCGACTCACATTCCACTCCCATCAAGAGCGTGTCGGGTCCGGCGGGAGCTAGAATCGCCACACCATTGAGGATCAGCGGACACTGGGCAGCGTGCCAGTCCGGAACTTTCGTGCCGTAGTCCTCGACAAGATCCAGGCCCCAGCGAAAATCGCCCGTTGCCCGATCCAGGCAAACAACATGGCAACGTGGGCCCAAGCTGACGATGTATTCTTCGGTTACCGCCGGAACGGTGCGAGACTTCCCGTGATTGTTTATCACCTTAACGTAGTAAGAGCGGCGCCAGATCTCCTCGCCAGTCTCAAGGGACAAGGCCCGCATTGCGTCGTGCCTCTTATCGGTGTCGTAGTCGAGCAAGTACACCGTCCCATCCGTAACCGCGGGCGCGGCGTAGCCCTCGCCAACCTCGACCGACCAGAGAATTGGCGGCCCATCCGCTGGCCAAGACGAGGCCAAAGCCGGGCCTTCGCCGACGATATTGTCAAGATTTGGGCCGCGGAAGCTGGGCCATGAGCCCGGCAGATCCGAAGGAGTGCCTGCAAACTTTTGGAACTCTCCCGTAAGATCCGATAACGGTTCAAGCGACACAATGACGGCCGGACGCCCGTCCTCGCCCGGAAAATTGGGGGTCAGGCCGACCGTGGCCGTGGCTGAGAGCCAAAAGTACAACGCAACAAGGGAAGCGGTTGAAGTGATCGCGACGGACGAACCGACAGCCAGGTAGTTTGCCTTCGGATTGCCGCTTAAGGCGTCTATGTCGAATAGTTTGGACATGCCCCTTGCAACTCCTTATATGCCGTCACCAGAGCCTCGGCGGCAACTGCCACGATATTTCAAGACTGAACAGCAAATACAGAAAAATTCAATAAAATCGCTACCGACAGACGCTGTCAAGCAAAATACGTATTCCCGCCGACAATCGATTAGCTTAACTGGAAATCTTCCGCCGGTTCAAATTATTCCTTTCCATTGGGGCATTCCCGGATTCGCCGTAAACCAGAAAACTGTATGCATTTAGAGTCAATGCATTGACAACTCAGGAAACAGATGTGTGCACACTCACATTCCTGATGTGGGAGAGAATCGCGATTACGACTTGCCACGCCTGCAGTTACAACAGATCGCTCACGACCGGGACCCGGGTGGCATGGCAACAATCTCCTGCGCCTGAGCTGTAGAACCCGATTTCAGTCGCTTGGTTGCACGATGGGCAGGATTTGGGCTATCGATCATCTATATGTATCCGGTTAGAAGAGGGCCCTCCCTCCACCTGAAATGGAGGGAGGGCCGAACCTAGAGTGCGGGGGCCAGTTGCTTAGAACAGTGGGGCCAGCACGAGCGCGATCACGCACATTAGTTTGATCAGGATATTGATTGACGGGCCCACCGTGTCCTTCAGCGGGTCGCCTACGGTGTCGCCGACGACTGCCGCGTGGTGGGCATCCGAATTCTTGCCGCCGTGATGGCCTTCTTCGATGTACTTCTTCGCGTTGTCCATCGCGCCACCGGAGTTAGCCGTTTGGATGCCCAGCATGACACCCGTCACGATAGCGCCCACGAGCATGCCCGCGAGCCCTGGCGCTTTCAGAATAAATCCGGCCGCCACGGGGAAGATGACCGCCAGTGCGCCCGGCAACAACATGCCTCTGATAGCGCCCTGCGTCGCGATGTCTACGCACCTTGTGCTATCGGGAATCGCGCCTTCCTTGCCTTCGCGCAGGCCTGGAATATCCCTGAACTGGCGGCGAACTTCTTCGATCATCAAGTCCGCGCATCTGCCTACCGCGCCGAATAACATCGAGGAGAACAAGAACGGCAGCATGCCGCCTACCAAGACGCCTGCAAGGATGCTCGGGTTGAGGAGCGACACATCTGCCGCTTGCAGGCCGGCTGCGACCATGAAAGCGCTGAGCAGTCCGATAGCGGCAAAGGCCGCACTGCCGATAGCGAATCCTTTTCCGATAGCGGCGGTCGTGTTGCCAACTGCGTCGAGGTTGTCGGTAATCTCGCGCACCTTCGGGTCCAGCTTCGCCATCTCCGCGATACCGCCCGCGTTGTCGGCAATGGGACCGTACGAGTCCACAGCCACGACCATGCCGGTAGTTGCCAACATGCCTAACGCGGCGATGGCGATGCCATAGATACCGCAGAATTGATACGCGAACACAATGGAGATGGCCAAGAAGAGGATGGGCCATAGTGTGCTCGCCATGCCGACCGCTGTGCCGCGCGTAACGGTGATCGCCGGGCCTGATTCGCAACCCTTCGCGATATCCTTTACCGGACCAAACTTTGTGGATGTGTAGTACTCACTGACGAAACCGATGAGTCCGCCCGCTACGATTCCGAGAACCGATGCGGCGAAGGGGCCCCACCATTCGTAGGTTATCGCCGTGTCGCCTTCGCCTACGGTGAATTGTCCGCCCTGCATTTTGCAGAAGATGCCCGCGCCGATCATGGTGAGAACCGCGCTGAGGTAGGTCCCATTCATCAGAGCGCTCTGCGGATTGCTCTGCGCGAATTTCTTGACGTACATCACGCCGATGGCCGACGCCACGATACCGATAGCGGCAAGGACGAAGGGGTAGGCTTGCAGAAACGTATCGGCCTCGTCGGTTAGCATGACGATGGTCGCTGCGATAGCCAGGCTGGCGATGATGGACTCGACGAAAGACTCGAGAAGGTCCGCGCCCAGGCCGGCCACATCGCCCACGTTGTCGCCCACGTTATCCGCGATAACGGCCGGGTTGCGGGGATCGTCTTCGGGGATGCCGGCTTCAACTTTACCGACAAGGTCGGCGCCCATGTCCGCGCCCTTCGTGAAGATGCCGCCGCCGGAACGGGCAAACAGCGCCACGAGCGAAGCGCCCATGGCGAATCCATTGATGATCATCGTTTCGCCCTTGAACACAACAAAGGCGATGACTAAACCCATGAGCGCGATGCCTACCACGCCCATGCCCATGACAGCGCCGCCGCTCACGGCGACATCGAGAGCCTTCTTCACGCCGCCCGATTCGGCCGCTGCCGCCGTGCGCGAGTTGGCTCGGGTGGCGATATTCATACCGAGGAAACCGGCGACGGCGCTAGCAACGGCGCCCATGGCGAAGGCCACGGCCGTTTCCCAGCCGAGCCCCAACTCCGGCTTCACGAATCCGATGCCGGTAATCAGGCCCGCGATGACCACGACGAATCCGCCCACGTATCGGTATTCCTGGCGAAGAAACGCACGCGCGCCCTCCTGCACCATCAGGGATAAGCGCGCCATTTCGTCGTTGCCTTCGGGCTTCGACAGCACGTATTTGGCCAAGTAGATCACGAAAAGCAGCGAGAACACACTTGCGCCCGCCGCCGCAATTAAGAAGTAAGGGATGTCCATGACGTGTTACGACTCCTTCATTTTGTTCGTTGTGGATTGCCCGGGGCCTGTCGATGGCCCGGCTGACTTGACGCCGAACCGCCCCTCCGCCACGAAAGTGGCACCCAAGAGCGGTGGTCCGGCACTAACCCGGTCATCTCACCGGTTTTCTACTACAAAACCCGGCGAGATAACCGGGTCAATTCGGTTCTGGTCCTGCAAAAGCCCTTCGTGCTCGAGCGCCACCTTCGCCGCGGCCTGCTCTGCTTCCTTCTTCGTCGTACCCCGTCCCCGCCCAGCCGCCGAACCTCGGAGCGTCACCTCAATCTCAAATTCTTTCCTGTGATCGGGGCCTTCGGCTCGAACGACGGCGAATTCCGGGAGCGTCATCCGCTCGCTCTGGCAAAAGTTCTGCAACCGTGACTTATAGTCCCAAACCATATCCAGGGCGCAGGCTTCGGCCATTTTCGCCTTGAACGCCCGCTCGACAAAGGCCTGCGCTTGCGCCCAGCCCTGGTCCAAATAAAGGGTCCCGATCAGGGACTCCATGCAGTCGGCCAACAAGGCCTTCCGCTGTCTTCCCCCGGATCGCTCCTCTCCCTTGCCCAGCCGAATGTAAGGCGCTATATCCAACTCCGCGGCAACATCCGCCAGCGCCTTCCGATTGACCACCCGGGCGCGCATTTTGCTGTATTCGCCCGGCGTTCTTTCCGGAACCCTCTCGTAGAGGCTGTGGGCCACGGCCAACCCCAACACGGCGTCTCCCACAAACTCAAGCGACTCGTAGTCCGGATGAGGCCTGTGTCCATCCGAGACGGCGGAGGCGTGCGTCAACGCGCGGTCCAATAACGCCATATCGGAAATCGAAAGCTCCAAGCGCTCGGACAGGGACTGTAACTCACCGTGCCTCGCGCCGGGCTTACTCATACCTTTTCAGGACGAGCGTCGCGTTATGGCCACCGAATCCTAAAGAGTTCGACATGATTATTCTGACATCCGATTCCCGCGCTTCGTTGGCCACCAGATTGACGGCGCACTCGGGATCGGGTTCCTCAAAATTGATGTTCGGGGGAATAACGCCATCGCGAATCGCGAAAATGGACGCGATCGCTTCGACCGCGCCCGCCGCTCCAAGAAGATGGCCCGTCATCGACTTGGTCGAACTCACGTAGGGCATGTCCCCGCCAAAGACGGCGTGAAGGGCCTTGGCCTCGCCGAGCTCATTGGCTACAGTGCTCGTTCCGTGGGCGTTGAAATAATCTACGTCCTCGCGGTTAATCCCCGCGTCGGCGAGCGCATGTTCCATCGCCGAAATCGCGCCGGAGCCATCGGGCCGGGGCGATGTAATATGAAATGCATCGCACGATTCGCCCATGCCCGAGTATTCGGCGAGTATCTCCGCGCCGCGCGCCTTTGCATGTTTCTCGGATTCCAAAACGAGGGTGCCGGCGCCTTCGCCCATGACGAATCCGTCACGGCCTTTATCGAAAGGACGGCTTGCGCCCTCGGGATCGTCGTTGCGCGTGGACAGCGCTTTCATCTGCATAAAGCCGGACATGCCGAAGGGCACAATCGTCGCTTCCGCGCCGCCAGCAACCATGACGTCGGCGCGGCCGCGCATGATCTGCCAAGCCGCTTCGCCAATAGAATGATTGGCCGCCGCGCAGGCCGTCACCACCGCCTTATTGGGTCCACGAAGGCCCAGGCGGATGCCCACGTTCCCAGACGCCATATTCGAGATGCCCTTGGGAATCATGAACGGAGAAACGCGGCGCGGCCCGTCCTTGTCCAAGCGAGTCACTTCATTCGCGATCGTCTCGATACCGCCGATGCCGCTGCCGATAATCGCGCCGCAGCGGTCCGCCTCCTCCGATTCAATATCCAGGCCCGCTTGCTTCCACGCCTGGTCGCACGCCTCGATGGCGTACACGGCGTAGCGGTCGATGCGGTTCGTGTCCTTCTCGCTCATTCCCTCGGGCAGCACCTGCTCACACTCGGCCGCGATACGGGGCTTATATTCCGAGACGTCAAACCGCTTGATAGGCCCCACGCCAGAGCGGCCCTCAACGATATTCTTCCAATAAGTGTCGATATCGTTCCCCAGGGGGGAAACGATGCCCATGCCGGTTATAACGACTCTTTTGCTCATGTGTTAGGTCAGACTGGTGCCAGGTTATGGGCCGGGACCAAGATAATTCGGAGGACTAGCGTGCCGACGAGAAAAGCCGCCAACTGGGACCACATTGTATCACCCGGTCCCACTCAATTGAAAGTTGCTCAGATCGCGATTTCGTCACGCTATCCGGGCATACAATCGCCCGTGGCCTCGCCTACCCGCACTATTTGCAAAATCGCCCAGCCCGAGTACAAGCACTCCAGGGCTGGGCGGACGAAAATCTATAATTCAGCGCGAACTTTTCACGCGTGACGGTTCAGGAATTCTCGACCTTAGGAACCTTCTCTTGAATGTACTTCACCGCGTCCGCGACGGTTTCGATGGCGTTGGCTTCATCGTCGATATCCACGTTGAATTCTTCTTCCAACGCCATAAGCAGCTCGGTAGTATCAAGGGAATCCGCGCCCAAGTCATCAATAAACCGGGCTTCGTCGGTCACCTCCTCCGGCTGCTTCGCAAGCCGTTCCATGACAATGCGTTTCACTTTAGCTTCTACGCTCTCATCACCCATGCAATTCACCTCCTTCCGCGAAAAATGCGTCTACGGGCAGTACAGCCCACAAACTGGCCGGGAGTATATCAACCCCACCTCGAACAAGTCTAGCCCGGACGGACTGCGGTCGAACCCGCGGATTCAAGCGACAAGCGCAGCAACAGAGTACGTTCCCGTGCCGGTGGCCCCGCTGTCGGGTTATGGAGTCCCGATTACGATGCAGCTTCCATCTTATTCGTCATGCTGAGCGAAGCGAAGTATCTCTCTGTTCCATTGGGCTTCCGGCATATCGAGATCCTTCACTTAGTTCAGGATGGCAGCACTAACCCCGCTCCCCGGTTTAGTGAGGGGCTGGGGGAGGGTCGATATTCTACAATTTGGCCCCGGTACGGAGGCGAGGCGCTCCCGAGAAACACTGCTGATCTTATAACTTCTTGTTGTTCAAAAGCACGAATGTGGGACCGCCGCCCCCGGCGGTCCCACATTCAGATGATCCCCTTAACCTGAGCCGTGTTTCTTTCACAATTTGCCTCCCCCAATGGTGCCGATGACGGGTCCACGCCAGCGCGTCCGCCCGAAGGAACGACTTGAGTTGCTTGTGTTACTTTTACCTGCTATGATTACGCTAGGTGTCGCCGTAGAGTCTTAATGTACGAGCCTCTCCTAAGACCGCACTTGGTGGCCGCTCTGATCGCAAGTGTCGTTGCCGAAGACTCCAGGATTTTCACCGGAGAAGTCCTCGAATCCCACACGATCCGGGTCCAAAGTATAAGCAGTGGCGACGCCCGCGTCCATGAACGGGCACATTTGAGCGCAAATGATGAAACCTCTGTATTGTATTGGGTGAATCCATGCTAGAAACTCTCGAAAGTACCGATATCGACATTGCGGAAATCGACGCAATTGTGGAGGCGACCGGGCGCACCGCCGACGCGCTTATTCCCATTCTTCAGGCCATCCAGGCCCGTCACCGCTATTTACCGGACAGCGCGCTCGAACGCGTTTGCGAACTGACCGATATCACCCCGGCTACCATCGAAGGTGTTGCCTCGTTTTACGCGCAGTTCCGGCGTACCCCGGTTGGACGCCACATCATCAGCGTGTGCGACGGCACGGCGTGCCATGTTAAAGACTCGGTGGGCGTCCACGAGGCCATCGTCCGCGAACTGGAGCTGCGCAACGGCCAAGATACCGACGCTGACGGCTTGTTTACCCTGGAGAAAGTGGCGTGCCTGGGCTGTTGCACGCGGGCGCCCGCAGTTCAGATCGATGAAGTGACTTACGGCCACGTTCGCCCCGACGCCATCTCCGACATCCTTCAGAATTTCCTTGAACGCAATACAGTCAGCGCCGAGACCTCGCTCGAACGAGAGACCGATCTGGATCTGTCCGCCGGCGAAATCCGCGTAGGCCTTGGCTCATGCTGCGTCGCTGGGGGCAGCGACAAAGTGCGCGAGGCCCTCGAAGACGTATTGAGCTCGATAGAATCCGACATCCGCGTAAAGCACGTAAGCTGCGTGGGCATGTGTCACCGGACTCCCCTCTTGGAAGTCGTTCTGCCTGGAGACGCGGTGCAGCTCTACGCCAACGTGCAAGCCGAAGACGTGCCGAGCATCGTCAGGCGTCACTTCAAACCGCAGACGCCCGTTGCGCGCCTTCGCGCGAACGCGAACCACTGGCTTGAAAACCTGTACATTGACGAGGCGCCGGACTCGGGCGTCGAGCACGCCATCGACGTGCGCGATAAGCCCGTCGCCGCATTCTTGGATAAGCAACGCCGACTGGCGACGGAGTACTGCGGCGAGTTGAATCCGACAGACCTCGACGACTATCGGCGTTTTAGCGGCTTTGAGGCGTTGTGGAAATGCCTGCCGACCCCAAACACCGCCTCGGTCTCCCTTGCCGATGGCGAAGCGCCCCTTGACGCCGAACAGATAACCGAAGCTATCCAGCAAAGCGGGCTTCGTGGGCGAGGCGGCGCGGGATTTCCCGCGGGGATCAAGTGGAAAGCGGTGCACGAAGCGGAGGGCGAACGGAAATACATCATCTGCAACGGCGATGAGGGCGATCCCGGAGCCTTCATGGACCGGATGATCCTGGAGTCCTATCCGTACCGCGTCATCGAGGGCATGCTGATCGCGTCGCTGGCCGTTGGTGCAGAACACGGACTATTCTACATTCGCGCCGAATACCCGCTTGCGGTGACGCGCATCGAAGAAGCCATACAGAAGTGCGAGGATGCCGGCTACTTAGGCGACAACATCCTCGGCACCGGCCATTCTCTGCACCTGCGCGTGATGAAAGCCGCTGGCGCGTTCGTCTGCGGCGAAGAAACCGCCCTGATGGCGTCCGTCGAAGGACGCCGCGGCAGTCCATCCCATCGTCCCCCCTTTCCGGCTGAGTCGGGCCTGTACGGCTATCCGACGCTGATCAACAATACCGAGACTCTCTCGTTAGTGCCCTGGATCATACGCCACGGCGCCGAAGCCTTTGCGGCGATGGGAACGGAGAAGAGCAAAGGCACCAAGGTCTTCTCGCTCGCAGGCAAGATCAAGAACGGCGGGCTGATCGAGGTGCCCATGGGCATCACAATCCGAGAGATCATCGAAGACATCGGCGGCGGTATCGAGGGCGGCGGGGCATTCAAGGCCGTGCTCGTGGGCGGTCCATCTGGCGGCTGCATCCCGGCATCGTTGGGCGATACCGCGGTGGATTACGAGGCGCTTTCCGAAATTGGCGCCATGATGGGTTCCGGCGGCATGGTCGTTCTCGACGAGTCGGACTGCATGGTCGAAATTGCCCGCTATTTCCTGTCCTTCACCCAGCAGGAATCATGCGGAAAATGCTCTCCCTGCCGCATCGGCACCAAACGCATGCTCGAATTGCTGACGCGCTTGTGCGAAGGCAAGGCGAAGGAGGCCGACGTCGAAGTGCTCGCCGAACTGGCCCAGGTTGTCAAGAATCAGAGCCTGTGCGGCCTTGGCAAGACGGCCCCCAATCCGGTGCTGACCTCGCTGCGGTACTTCCGCGAAGAATTTGACGCCCACGTCCAAGGCAAATGTCCCTCGGGAAAATGCAAAACTCTTATCGACTACTGGGTCGAGGATAACTGTATCGGCTGTACCAGATGCGCCCAGGTCTGTCCCGTCGACGCCATCGCCACAGCGCCATACGAAATGCATTCGATTGACCTGGAACTCTGTACCCGTTGTAACAGTTGCCGCGCCGCATGTCCCGTCGATGCCGTCATGGTAGGTTCTCGGTAACAGCGGGATAGCGAACAATCCCGGGATTGAAACTGACGCAAGATCCTCTGGGATTGGTGACGGCTTCGCCCTCGTCCAACTCCTCCCTAACCCAGGGAAGGGGGGGAATATCCCTATTGCAGGGTGCGCTCACATCACCGTTTCCGATGCTTCCCACAGACTCAAGAATGGCTCGAGACGGCAGAATCCGTGTTGAACTTGTTAGCGAGTATATATACAATGCTGGACAACTTGTCCGTGGCGGTCACGAGCAACTCAAATGGGAAGTATCGGGTCGGCCGATATCTCTTGTGGGCAACTTTGCCTTTCAACCACCTTCAATAATCAAGAGGAAATCTCATGAGGCGTATTGCAATCCTACTCCTAATACTGGCAACTATATCGTCCGCCGCTTCAGCTGACTGGCCGCGATTCCGAGGTCCCAACGGATCTGGAATCGGCGAGGCTACGACCGTGCCGAGCGAGTGGACCGAGGACGACTATAACTGGACCACGAATCTGCCGGGCGAGGGACACGGATCGCCCGTGATTATCGGCGAACGAATCTTCTTGCTGTGTGGAGACCTCTATAGTGCGGGTCGCACTGTCGTCTGCATTAATTCGGACGATGGGAAGATTCTGTGGAAAAAGGGCTTCAAGTCGGCGCCCCATTACCTTCATCGCGACAACAATTACGCTGCGTCAACCCCGGCCGCTGATGCCGGTGGCGTGGTCTCGTCTTGGACAACGCCCAAGACATTTATAGTAGTCGCCCTCGATAACGACGGCAATGAGGTTTGGAAGCGGGATCTTGGTGAATACAAGGCTGCGTGGGGCGGCAGCCCCTCGCCGATTATCGTCGATGACATGGTCATCATTCTGAACGAGCAGGACGATCCCAAGTACATGTCCATGTTTCTGCCCGAAGGCACCCCGGTCACGGCGCCGGGCGAGAGTTACGCCATCGCCCTGGACCGCGCCACCGGCGAAACCCGCTGGAAGCACGATAGAATAACCCAGCTCGCCAACTACGCGACACCGTGTGTGCGCGAGTTGGGCGGCGGCAAGAAGGAAGTCATCTTCTTTGGGGCCGGCAACGGCATGACCGCAATTGACCCTTCTACCGGAGAGGTCAACTGGGAGTTGAGAGATGTCTTCGCCATTTCGGTGGCCCGGATCGTTATGTCATCCTTGCTGGCCGGTGATCTGATCATGGGAACCTCCGGGCAGGGAAGCGGACTCGAGATGGTTGCCGTGCGCCCGCCGAGCGGCAAGGACGACAAGCCCGAAATCGCCTTCAAGGTCACCGAATCGATTCCGCTCGTACCGACCGCGCTGTACAAAGATGACCGAGTCTACTTGACATGCGAAACCGGATACGTCAGTTGCGTCAACGCCACCACGGGAGAGTACCTATGGCGCGAGCGTATCCGCCGGAGCAAGTTTAATTCATCGCCCATCTGGGCCGATGGACGCCTCTTCTGTGTGGATATCCGCGGCAACGTCATCGTTCTTGCCGCCGGCGACACGTTCAAGGAATTGGGGCGCACTTCGCTGGGTGACGATTCCCGTGCCACCCCGGCGGTGGCCCATGGATCGATGTATTTCCGGGCCGGAACGCAGCTGCTCTCGATCGGCGGCAAGAAGTAGTTCGACTGGGCTCAAGTAACCACGCGAGATTCGTGAGTCTGACTCCCCTCCCTCTCTGGGGGCCTTCCAAGAAGTCCAACCGGGTGCGGCGAGGCAGTTTTTCAATTGAACTTTTTGTCACCTGAAGCAGAGATCGTTCAATGTGGTCCATTCTCGGGCGTCGAATTTTTCCCCGCGCCGCCGGTTTTTGGCTTTCTGTACTTTTTGGAAGGTCCCTCTGGGGGAGGGGTCGGGAGAGGGCGGAGCCCGCACAATCTCCGATAGTCCTGAGGCCGGGACAAGAGCCGATTCAAACCTCTCCTCTCTCACCCAGTTTTCCCCCGTCATGGGGTCGCCAAGCCCTCAAGAACGCCAGTGACGATTCGCCATATCGGGCGTCGCGGGTGAGTTCAAGTCCCTCCGCGATGTCATCGAGCGGCATCCTCGAACTGTGCTCGATGATCAGGCAGCCCGACTCCGCCAGGATTTCGCCGTCAACGATTTCACGTTGGAGTTCGAGAAGATCGCCGTATCCATAGGAGGGATCCGCGAAAATAATATTAAAGCCCAGACCGCCATCTTTCAATTTCTGCACACCTTCGGGGAGGGTCAAGCTACGGATATCGGCGCCGCTTTCCAGGCCGAGGGCCTGCAAGTTCTTGCCGATGACTCTGGTACATCTGCGGTCCGCATCGACGAAAACGCACGAACGCGCGCCCCGGCTCAGCGCCTCGATTCCGTTTGCGCCAGTCCCGGCGTATAAGTCCAGAAACGCGCAACCCGGCAAGCGTTCGTGCAGAATACTGAACAAGGCCTCACGAACCTTGTCCTTCGTGGGCCGAAGGTCAGAGTCCTTGGGCATCTCTATATTGCGGCCTTTGGCGAGGCCCGCTATCACGCGCATAGGATAAAAGGTCCGATAGAATTCGAGCCCGTGAGCATGTTGTCGGCGCCGTGGCTGAAAGCGCAAGAACCCCGAATCACGGTTTCCCAGAAAACAAGGTTAGTGCAAGGGATATGCGGATCTGGCTTGGTTCTTGTATCGTAGTGGACAAAGCAGAACTCCGGCCGCAAGTCCGTCGAACGGCCCCATTTCTCTTGAATCCTGTAACTGTCTATTCTACAATTGTTTAGCGATTAAGATAGACGGTCTTTGTCAATCGGGAAGTGCCGAGATGACAGTGTGGATAACCTGTGGATATTTACATAAACCGCCGAATGAAAAGGAGATGTGCTAATAGTAGCAGAACGAATCCCATCGATCTGATACAACTGCCACGAACCTCGCGCCGCTATTCACCCGCTGCTTTGATGCTCTCAAGACGCGGAACCGAATAGGTCCCCATGTTGAGTTGGTCGAACATGCTTTCTTCGGTCGAAAACTCGCGGGCGTGCTCCAGTTCGATCTCGCCATTCTTGTACATCTTATGCAAATACTGCTCGAAAAGGATCGAATGGGACATCGTCTGCTGCATCCCGATACGGATATTGTCGGTGTCGCCAGCAATAATCGCATCGGAGATGGGCTTAATGTCGTTGAACATAATCTCCAGCGCGGGAATACGGCCACCGCCCTTCTTGGGCAGGAGCCGCTGGTTGATGCAACATCTCAGGCTATCGCGAAGCTGCAACTTCACCAAGTCGCGTTCGATCGGATCGAAGAAGCTGACGATGCGGTTCACCACCTCGCTGGCGCTGTTCGCATGAAGGGTGCTCAGCACCAGGTGCCCTGTTGCCGCCGCATCGATGGCGGAACGAATCGTGTCCTTATCCCGCATCTCGCCGATGACGATAACGTCTGGGTCGTGGCGCAGCGCACCGCGGACCCCCTCGTTGAATGAGACGACGTCTATTCCCAGCCGCCGCTGTGACACGACGGCTTTCTTGTTCTGATGGACGAACTCGATTGGATTTTCGATACTCAGGATGTGGAGGTGCTTGTGTTGATTAATCCAATCCACGAGGGCGGCCAATGTCGTCGTCTTGCCGCTGCCTGTCATACCGGTGATCAACAGCAAGCCCCGGTGCAGATTTGCCAAATCTTGCATCGTTTCCACAGGCACCTTGAGTTCTTCAAAGGAGGGTATGGTTTCCGGGAGGAATCGGAACGTAACATGCGGGGCGCCGCCCTTAAAGAAACAGGAAACACGGGAGTAACCGAGCCCGACTTGGTGGAAACTGAAACTGCATTGCATGAATTCGTTGAATCTCTTCCAGTCCGGCACCGATGCGATTTCTTCGATGAGGGCAACGAGCTGAGCAGCCGAAAGCGAACCCATCAACTCCGATTCCCGCGCCTGGTTGTCGATGCGAAAAATTGGGGGCTTACCCGGGCACAAATGGCAGTCGCTCGCCTTGTACTGGACCATCGCCTGAAAGATCAATTCCACACTAATCGGGTCGATGCGAAATCTGTCGCCGACCACGCGCCACACTTCCGGAATCTTGAACGCGTGCGAGATTTCGTCGATGGCCTCGCGCCCGGCGTCGAAATCGGTCGAGCCTTCTGGCGGGCATTGCAGTGTAATCGAATCCTTCTCCTTCGAGATCGCGCAGGCGCCCGAATGAGCCGCGGCCGCATTTTCGACGGCATTTCGCGCCGGCTCAGGCAGGCTTAGGCGCAAGGTGTAGGATTCGAATTCGTCCTCGTACCCTTCGCGCTCGGAGACGATGGAAACCTTCGGCGTCGTGCACACGACGTGACGGGGAACACCCTGGGTTTCCTCAATGATCTCCGCCGCGACGCGAATGACATCCCGGGCGCTCCCCTTGTTTCCCACGCCCAATACGATTTCGTCCACAACATTCTCTCCCTCATCGAAACCAGGCTGGCCGACGATTACGCGCCGCACCTCTGCCGCCAAGAGCAATGAGTATATACCCCGTTTCAAGAAGGGCAAAGCCCGGTGCGAAGAGGCCTTGCCGCCCGGCAAAAAATAGGCCAAAAGCTTAGCCCACAAAGCTTTGGTTTATGGTTGCTTAATGGTGGGGGACACGAGACTCGAACCCGCGTCCCTGGCGACCGGAAGTCGCACGCTTTCTCGACGGATCCACTATAAAACCCAACATTTCAAGAGAGTTGCGAAGGATCGCCTGACGAAAGCCGCACACCTTCTGATCGCCTACCATACACTTCTTCACGGGCCATTTGTCAAAGTAGTCTCAAGATATCTGAGGAGGCTGAGCCAGCGGAGGCGCCCGAGGCCGTTCTCAAGACCGTGGCGAATTGGGGGTTGCTGCCGAGTCATGTGAGGGCCGCTATCGAGGCATTACTCACCGGACGGTTACGTTGCCCTCGGCGCGGGTGAGACCGCGTAGGCCTCGCACGTTCGACCCTCCCCTGACCCCTCCCCAGACCAGGTAGGGGGATTGGTCGCTTGAATTGGCTTTGGCGTATTGACTCGCAATTGGTGCAGCTCTAGAAAGCAAAGCGCATCTCTTCTGTCATCCTGAATGAAGTGAAGAATCTCGATACGCCAGAAGCCCAATGAAATGGAGAGATACTTCACTTCGCTCAGCATGACGAATAAGATGGAAACGGCACGAGTCAATTCACCAGTGATCCCGCAAAAGTGCTGAACCTGCCCCCCCCTCCCTAGTTTAGGGAGGGGGGCGGGTC
>CAYNZS010000015.1:0-29800 GCA_964401695.1 uncultured Nitrospirales bacterium | reverse complement strand
GGACGCCCTTACCCGCCGGCCCCATCCGTCGCCGCTCACGGTGAGCGACGGATGGGGCCGGCAGGAAAGGGCTTAGCCACGACCCTAAACCAAAAAGCCATGCCTGTTGCACTTAGTATATGAATCCGGGATTCCGTAGTCTTGGCTCAAAGCATGAACGCGCACCTCGCAATGGTGTATGATCTGTAAATAGGCGTCTATGGAGGCACGGCCATGGGCATCGCTGCGAAGTCCAATTACTATCGCGGAACTGGATGGAACTGGGACAGGCAAGGTAAAGGCAAATGAAGGATCTTTCCACTACACCAGAAATTCGGGACACGATGGATCGGCCGATCCGTGATTTGCGTATTTCGGTCATCGATAACTGCAACTTGCGTTGTCCCTATTGCATGCCCAACGAGAAGTATGGTGAGCAATACGAGTTCATGCCCGAAGAAGCGCTGCTGACTTTCGAGGAGATAACCCGCCTGTCCAGACAATTCGTTCGCATGGGAGCCACGAAATTGCGTCTGACTGGCGGCGAGCCCTTGCTGCGGAAAAAATTACCCGAGCTGGTGTCGTCGTTGTCGTCGATTGACGGAGTTCAGGAAGTGGCCCTGACCACAAACGGCCTTCTGCTCAAACGCCACGCGGCCGATCTGCGCGCCGCGGGCCTGACGCGTATCACGGTTAGCCTAGATTCTCTCGACGAAGCCATCGCAGCCAAGATGAATGGGCGGAATGTGGGCCCCGGCGTCGTTCTCGATGGAATCGAGGCGGCGCAAGCGGCGGGCCTGGAAGACATCAAGATTAACGCAGTAGTTCAAAAAGGTTTGAACGATCATACCGTCGTGGATACGGTGACAGAATTTCGGGAACGCGGTTTGATTGTCCGCTTCATCGAATACATGGATGTAGGCAACCGCAACGGCTGGCTGCTGGACCATGTGGTCCCCTCGCACGAGTTGATTGAGCGGATTGCCGAAAAGTTTCCGTTGCGTCCTTTGGATGAGAATTACCACGGCGAAGTGGCGTCCCGCTATGCC
This sequence comes from uncultured Nitrospirales bacterium, assembly GCA_964401695.1. Taxonomy (GTDB): domain Bacteria; phylum Hydrogenedentota; class Hydrogenedentia; order Hydrogenedentales; genus JAPYPO01. The sequence goes on along the minus strand of CAYNZS010000015.1, from coordinate 28,772 downwards.
TTTGAAGACGGACGTGGCGAAGTTGGTTTCATAACCGCGGTGACTGCGCCTTTCTGCGGCAGTTGCACACGTGCGCGCCTGTCGGCAGATGGCGGAGTCTACACCTGTCTTTTCGCGACGACGGGCACTGACCTGCGCGGCCCGATCCGGGCGGGCGAGACGGACGACGAATTGTTCGAGCGCCTTGTTGAACTTTGGTGGGTTCGGAGCGACCGTTACTCCGAATTGCGTTCGTCGAATACGGACTATCCGGACGACCGCCCCAAGGTCGAAATGTTTCAGATCGGAGGCTAAGTGCTCAGCCATCTGAATGCCGACGGTCAACCTGCCATCGTAGATGTGAGCGAGAAGGTTCCTACCAGGCGAACGGCCAAAGCGTCCGCCATCGTCCAACTGCCGGCAGCAGTTTCCGCGCTGTTCCGCGATGGTGAGTTACAGAGCAAGAAGGGGCCTGTATTTCAGACGGCGATACTCGCGGGGATCATGGCCGCGAAGAAGACCAGCGAGTTAATTCCCTTGTGTCATCCCATCGGCCTGGAGGATTGCCGAGTCGACATCCGCATGAACGAGGCTGGGGATGTGGAAATCGAGACGTTGTCCACGGTAACCCACAAGACGGGTGTCGAGATGGAAGCCCTTACAGCCGCGTCGGTTGCCGCCCTCACCATATACGACATGTGCAAAGGCATTTCGCACGATATCGTGATCAAAGATGTACGTCTTCTCGAAAAACGGGGCGGCAAAAGTGACTACGACCAAGCCCGGTGACACCACCGGCCGCGCCCTAGCGAAGTCTGACGGCTTTCACCCCTACGAAATCGGGATTGTCGGTCCGGAGGGCTCCTTCCGAGACGATCTTGCGGTGGCGCTGGCGCGCGCTATGGCTCCGGAATTTCATCTGGGCGTGTTGCCCCATTCCTTTCCGCCTTCCGATGCAGCGCAGCCGCTTCACGTGGCCCGATTTCTAACGACACCCGAACAGCACGTAGTGGCCATGCCTCGCGACCATGCGTCCGACGCGATGAGACTTCCTCTGCTCGATCTCGATGCGGTATTCGTTCAGGCGGAGCTGACATCGCCTTTGCCCAAGATCATGGTCGTGGGCGACGGGCTGCCTCCCAAGGCGGACGCGGTGTTTGCGTACGCGGCGGAGGAGCGGGCCTGTCCGGTTCTTCCTCCGAGCGCCCCTTTCTACGCCAGTGATGAGATCGAGGCGTTGGGTGACCGGGTCGGAGCGCAACTTAGCGCTCAGGCCGCGGTTACGCCTGTGTGCGGACTTGTCCTCGCGGGGGGGAAGAGTGTGCGCATGGGAACGGATAAGTCGCTGTTGGAGTACCACGGCAAGCCGCAGGTCTTGCATTGCCACGACATGCTGGCGGAGGTCTGCGATGAAGTTCGCGTTTCAGTCGCCGAGGAGGCGGGCGTTCCGGATGCGATGCAGGGCCTGTCCCTCTTGCCGGACCGCTTTCTCGGATACGGTCCCATCGGCGGTGTGCTGACCGCCTTGAGCGCGCAACCGGACTCGGCCTGGCTCGTTTTGGCTTGCGACCTCCCATCAGTAAGCCTGAAGTTGCTTAATTCGCTGTTGGCCGAGCGAAACCCCTTTGCCTACGCGACGTCATTTCTTGCCGAGGATGGCTTGCCGGAACCGTTATGCACCGTGTATGAACCGAAAAGCCGCTTTCTGCTGCATCGAGAATTGTCGCAAGGCAACGAGAGCCTCCGTGGCGTCTTGCGGGGATCCCGCTGCGCCTTTCTTCGGCCCCCGGATCCGGCTAGCTTGACCAATGTGAACTCGAAAGAGGATCATGATCGGCGCGTGGCCGCGCTGGCGAACCAGGAAAGGGAAGACGCATGAGCGAAAACGGTGGCATCACGGTTACCGTGCAGTATTTTGCAGTTATGAAAGAGGAATCTGGGCTCGATGAGGAACAGGCAACCACATCGGCCTCGTCGGCCCTCGAGCTTTTCGAGGAATTGCGGGCTCGTCACGGTTTCTCGCTCGATTCGTCGGTGGTAAAAGTCGTTCTCAATGAAGAATTCTGCGACTGGGATCATTCGATAGCGGCCGGCGACGTGATCGTCTTTGTGCCCCCCGTTGCGGGCGGTTGAGGCGCCGCGGCCGCTCATAACGTATAGAAGAGGAGATTCACGATGTTTAGCATAGGTGCAACGCGCATCGATGTTGCCGCGCTTCATGCGGATCTGGAAGATCCCGCGGCAGGCGCCTGTGTAACCTTCGAAGGATGGGTCCGCAACGAAAACGAAGGTAGCCAGGTCCAGTCGTTGGAATACGAGGGATACGAGGCGGTGGCCGTCAAAGAGGGGGAGAAGATCCTGGCGGAAGCCGTCGAGCAATTTCAGTTGTCTCGAGCGATATGCGTTCACCGGATCGGACATCTTCAGATTGGAGACATGGCCGTCTGGGTTGGTGTGAGTTCGGGGCATCGCGGCGAGGCGTTTAAGGCCTGCACATACATCATCGACGAGATTAAGACGCGGCTGCCCGTATGGAAGAAGGAGCACTACATCGACGGCGACTCGGGTTGGATAAACTGCGAAGTCAGGCCAGCGGCGAAGAATTGACTTCGGACATTCTCCGCGACCCCCGAGACGTTTAAGGTTACAGCCCGAACGTCTGGTCCAGTACTCGTAGAAACTTGGCCACCTTCTTCTGATCCTTACTGGACACTTTCGTGAACGAGACTCCGGAAGTGTAGCCGCCCTTCTGTTGCGCGGCCTTCACCCAGCGGACCACCGCCTGCGCCTGGATGGATGTCTTATCCTCTAGCAGGATGGACAGTTGAAGTTCCTGGTGTGTTTCAAAGGGATTCTTCGTGTAGAGCGACGCGCCTTCCACGCTCAAGTCGAGGATGCGGCCTTCTACGGCGAAGGTATCGGTCGACCAGGTATCGCCTCCGCCTTGGCGATGCTTCATCAGCATGTTAATGCCCACTTTGCAATTGTGGCGGATAGCGCGCCGTCGCGCGCGGGCCAGTTCCTTGTCCGCCGCCGATCCACTCGAGGGGGCACCCCGGACTTCCTCCAGCCGCGCAAGCATTTCGTGATCGTCTCGTCGGCGAATAGTGTTTCTGCGTTCCTGCAACGGTCATTCCTCCTGGGTTGACAGGTCTGGCTCGAACTGTGACAGTCGGCAAGTGATGAGAGAACTTATTGACAAATTCAGAGAGGAAGACGTCCTCTTCTTCCTTGTCTTTGGGCTGAACTGGCTTATGCTCTGACTCGTGATCGTGGCAGTTTTGAGTTTCGGCTATGAGCGATTCTTTGGCATTCGGATGGATGCTGAGTATTATTTGCGAAAGTCCAGGCCCTCTCGCGTGTTCCTGCTGTTTTGCATGTTCGTGATCTTCAGCCTACTTTTCTTCGTTGGCTGAATGGCACACCCGATTCCCGCAGAAGCGAAACCGGTTGAATCGTAGAATCATGGCCATTATCTTCGCCGCAGGTCCTTGACCAACTCCAACAACCGCCCGTCCACATGATGATGTGCGATTTCCCCCCGCTTGTCAATGAGGATCGTTTGCGGAATGACATTTACGTTATAAAGATCAAACGTAATCGAAGGCGTCGCATCGCAGCCTATCGGGAATTCTATGCCGAAGTCCGCCGCGAAACGCGCGATCTCGTCCGGCGTGTTCCCCGCGTCATGGATCCCGACGATGGTGACGTCGTCCACGCCCGCGTACAGGCGGTGCAAGGCGCGCAACTCGTTTATTCGTTCGCGGCCCGCTCCGAGTGGGTTGCTATCGAAGCCGCCCCAGAAATTCAAAACGATTACCTTGCCCGCCAAGGCCGATACGGATAGGGATTCGCCATCAGGGAGGTTCAGCCAGGCCGCGCAGTTCCATTTTGGCGCCGGTTCGCCGACGAGATGGGCCAGTTCCTTATTTGGCGCCCATTTGGGGGCGGCGCTCAAGTCCACATTGAACTTGCGCAGCCGCTTAACGAGTTCCCGCTCTTCTTCTCCTGGTTCCGCGATGAGGTTTACCCAAAAATAGCGGCGCAGGAGACGCAACCCATGCTCGGCCCGTATTTTGATTCTGCCCGCGACGGGCATTTGCTCCAATTCGAGCGCGAATTCACCGTCCGCGTTGGCAATAGTCCACAGCTTTGGCTTGTACTCGATGGTGCTAATCAACACTTGGTCGAGCCCCACGGTGTCGTCGCGGTAGGTGATTCGGCCGCGAATCTCCGGGAGCGGTTCGAGCGCGATATCTCCGATGTCCAGTTCTTGGGGGATGGAACTCAGTCTGATGTCCGGGTGGGCCTCGGTCTTGAAACGGCGCGGCGGGGTGACACGCAAGATTCCCTCGCCCCCCGGCGCATTCAGCTTGAAGTGGCCCTCAAGGTCGGTGTACGACTCGGCGTAAATCAGCCCGTTCGCGATGAATGAGAATTTCGTAGCCGGAATGGCCCCCCCCAACTTGTCGACGGCACGGCCACGAAGGTGGTGGGGCGGCGAAAGGGTTACGTTCAGGACGGCATCCCGTTCGGGATCGGAGACGAGCTCGACGGGGGATGGGGGGGGGATGGCGTAGTCGCGGTTGCGAACCACGACATAATATTGGCCTGGAGGAACCATCGCGCTGTAGAAGCCGTCTGGGCCGGAAAGGGCCTCGGCTGATTTCGTCTGGCCAGCGGTCCCAATGCGCGATAGGACGACGCGCGTTCGCAGCACCCCCTCGCCCTTCTCGTTGGTAATGCGGCCCACAATCCGGACGCCGTAGCGCAGGCGAATCGCCAATTCGCTACCCACGGACAGAGTCGGCAGCGTGTGGCTCGCGTAGCGCCGGTGGGAGACCGTGAAACTGGTATAGCCGCCTCTTGGGAGGCGGTCGATCACGAGCGTTCCGTCTTCGCCGCTGCGCATCGAGCGGAAGCCAAAGTTGGTGAGATCCTCGACCGAAACGTGAAAGGTGTCGCCCACGTTCAGCGACGTAATTCGCGCACCCGCCAAGAGTTGCCCGGTTGTGTCGGAGATCTTGAGGCGGATGCTGCCTGGTTCGTAGAGGTACAGCGGGATTTCGGCGGAGTCAATTATTTGCATATCCCGGCCGCCTAGGGAAAGGCCTTCCTTGTAGGCGACTAGTTCGGTCGGGCCCACATCGATATCGGGGAACGAGTAGCGGCCGCCGTCGCCGGTCTCCACGACGCGCACCGACCGGTCTTGGCTCAACCAGACTGTTGCGGCATTGACCGTTTCGCCAGAGGGGCCGTATACCACACCAGAGAGAACGTAAGCGTGGGCTTGGAGAACGGTTAGCGAGATGAGGATAGCCGACAGAGTCGTGGACGCCTTGCGCGAAATCAAGCGGTAAATCCCCCTCCCTTTCAGGGGGTTAGGGGAGGGTCGAAGCTGTGGATAGTTCATAGATCTCAACTCTTCACCGAGGGCTCAAAACACGTCAAGCGAAACAGGCAGCCCAGGCGTATGTGAACGGCTGAACGGAGGGTCATGGCGCGATTTGTGCCAGCATAAGCAGCTTCTACCTGCCAAGTAATGCGTTGATAGCGTGAATCGGCGGCATGCCAAAACACTCGAATGCGATTCTTCCGTTACGTCCGACAAGAATCGTGCTCGCGGCGCTCGGAGAATTTCCCTTCAGTATGGGGATGGCGGATTCGGCGCATTCCACCGCGCCATTGACGACGACAGCGAAGGCCAGGCCATAACCAGCCAAGGCCCGCTTCGCGCCCGACAGCGCTTCGACGACCATGGCTGCTTCGCCTGCGCTGCAGTACATGACGAGCGCCGGGGTTTCGCGAAGCTTTCTCTTATCGTCAAGAACGCCGCACTGGAGCCGGGCATCGTACCAACGCAGTCTATCTCCCACAGCCGATCTAGAGCGCTTCCCGCCGCGTACGACCAGGTTGCCAACATTCTCTATAGCCAGGGAATCGATATAGAATGACGACGACTTGCCCAAGGGGCCTTGGACGACGCCGTCTTCTTGGGACTGTGCGGTGCAATACTGATTCTCGACAAGCGGGAATGCTCCTGCCCAGGCGAAGCCGCCATCCTCGTTGCTTAACGTGCGCCAGAGCACGATGTCCTTCGCGAGCGCGGTGTGTTCGAAACGTCCATCGACTACCGCGCCTTCGAGGGCTTTGCCCTTGTCTGAGGTGACGCGCCCTTCGACGCGCCCCAGCGGAAGCAGTGGGCGAACGGCGTCGGACGATTGCGCTTCGGTGATGGCGAATAGCGCGCCTAGCCGGGTTGTAGGATGTTCGGCCGTTCCGACGACGATGCCCCCTTGCGGAGCAGCAGCGAAGGAAAGCCGAACACGGCCTTCGCGGTCGGCGACCCGCCATCCGAACTGCTTGGGCTGCAACAGATTTACGATGGCGCCCGGCACGGGCCGTTCATCCCCGTCCACTAGCAATAGATCGTACGTGGGCAGAGGCATGAGCCAATACGTGGGAACCTTTGTTCTCGTGCCTTCCGCCACTTGGAATGACAGCGGCCGCGATTCGTGCAAGGTATACCCTGGGGCTTCGACGAGGCGGACGGCATTTTCGCCCCCAGCGGCGCTCAGTTCATATTCACCCGTGGGGCCGGTTCGCGCGCTGCCGGCAGGATTGCCGCCAACCTCAAGATTAATCCGCGCACCCTCGACCGGTTCCTCAGTGGCCGCGTCCAACACTTTGCCACGAAGCATACCTGTGCCCGCGACTGTCAGGTGGATGGTTTCGGTGAGCTTGTCACCCGTAATCGTCTTCTTGACAGCGCTCGGGCTGCGGAACGAATCGCCCCGAACCTGGAACACGTACGTGTCCGGCTGCATGCGCAGCATGAAAGCACCGTTCGCGTCAGCCTGCGTGAGGATGGTTTCCTGCGGATCCGTGCGCGTCGCGACAATAGTAGCGTTCACCACTGCGATGTCGCTCGTTAGCGAAAACACGTTGCCGGCGACCAGTATGCCGGGATACAGCATCACCCGCGCATCGCGTTGCCCCACTCGTAAACCATGAACCGTCGCCTGTGCGTACTGTCCCTTGGAATCACTGAACTTCAGCTGTACTTCGGTGCCGTTGGGAAGATTTGCCACCAAGAAACTGCCATCGGAACGGCTCGAAGGCATGGTCATTCGATGTTGGCTCAATCGACCGAAGGGAATGCTGTATTCTCCCGGAATCCCCACTCGCGTGACATTGACCGCGGCGACTGGCTCGTCCAGATGATTCGACACTTTACCGGAAACGGAACCAGGCTGCCCGAGACGGATCTCCATACCACGGATTTCGGCGGCGATGGGGACGCGTGCGCTCCGTCCGCCGAAGCTGTATCCCTCCTTGACGGCAAAAACGTTTGCCGGGTTACTAGGGCGAACGTTGTGGAATAGGAATCCGCCGTCCGGAGCCGAGGCAGTTTCGACCAACAGTCCGCCCGAGCCCATCTCGACAAAGACCCGTGCGTCCGCGACGCCGCGGCCCGATCCATCCACGACGCGGCCCTCGATGCTGGCCCCGTGGGCGAGTGTTGCGAGGGAAAGAAATAGGAAAAGAAATGATGGGTTCCGCATGAGGAGAGGCTCCGTAGGGTTGCGAGTATTCTACCGGACGCCTAAGTCTTGCGCCAGTGTGCTGGGTTGGAGATTCTAATCAGCTTTGATGGACGAACGACTGGGGCGCGGCGCATGTAGGCAGACTCGAACCTCCCCAACTCATCGCTAAGCCACCGGCTCTGCCGGTTCCACAGGAACGTTCGCAGACAGCGTAGGCCCGCGTCCAATAACATCCCCTTAATCCCCTTCAAAGACACCAGCGGCACGAGTTGACAATCTCGATAAAGACGCGACATCGTCATTCTGAACGAAGTGAAGAATCTCTTCTCCGTCAACGACCTGCGCACGAAAGAGATCCTTCGCATTCGCTCAGGATGCCCTCCCTCCCTCTTGTCCGAACCTTCGAGGGCGTAGGAAGACCGGAGCATCTGTCTTTAATCCACCTGACCACTTACGGATTTCCTTCGCTCTCCGAGAGCCTCTCCTTCATGCAGACTCGGATTTGTCCAGATTCATGGGCGAATTGAGGGCGATGAGCCGTCGGCTTTCCGTAAGGTACCTTGCGAATGACAGCGTCTCGCCTGTCACCGGATCGACGATGGTGAGAAGGAACGAAACCTCGTTTGGGAGGCTGATGATGCTGACAACTTCATCCGGCTTCTCAGGATCGGGGGTGATAAGTTCCATTGCCATCACCGTGCCACCTTCATCAAAGACGGCCTGAAACATCTCTGGAGTCATCACGTAGTAGCGTGTCTCCAACTCCTCGAAGGTCTCCGTCCGCAACTTTTTGGGCGTGGAAATCCACACAAAACCCGGTTGGACGGAGTAGTCCAGATTGAGCGGCTTGAGCACGGTCTTGAGGATATCTTTGATCGACATATTCTGGAGGTCGATCTTTGGGAGCATTCCGTCCGTTACATACTCGGAAGACTGTTCGTCTACCGACGCCTCGGCGGTCGTTGGCCAGAGAGAAGACTTCCGGCATAAGTCGACCGCCGGGGCGGCGGTCCCACATTCGTGCCTTTGAACAACAAGAAGTTATGAGATCGCAAGTGTTTCTTAGGAGCGCCCACCCCGTACCGGAGGCAAATTGTGAGAGAAACGGGAGGGGCTGGAGGAGGTCGACCTTTCACAACGCCCACAATCCCACGGCCATAACAACAGTCGCGGCACGGGCATCTCGCCCGTGATTCATGGGCAAGATGTCCATGCCAAGTTCTTCTCCCAATTTCCAGCGAAGCGAGTTCGTTCTCACGATGACGACAGGGCTAGCGCTCGACTTCTGTCGATAGCGTCCGATTTGGAGGGCAAGGCGGTCAAGCAAGACTCGTGTGACAGGCGACGGATGCGGGCAAGGCAATCCCGCGCGATACCGATGATCGGCTTCCGATTATCCGTCCAAGCGTTCGGATGAAGCGTCGGACTTATCCGTGCCGTCCGTTTCGCTGGGGCCGTCCGAGGGAGTGGGCTGGGCCTCCCCGGTGGGTTCTGCCGTGGAGGCTTCCGTTACTTCTTCTTCGGGATTCCCGGCCTCCGATGGTGACGACTCCTCGTATGGATTCGTCGAGAATCCGCCATATTGATAGGCGCCATCCTGGCCGTAGGGATCGGCGGAGTCGTCGGGCTCGGGGTCCCCGAGATCGTCATCCGTGGAATCTGTCGTGTCCGTGTCCTTGAAGGCATCGCCGGTGAGACTGTCGATGTATTCATCGGTGTCTACTCGGGAGAGCTTCGCTAGTTCTTTCTTGACGGGCGTGATTTCCTTGGCTATTTCCCGTTGCGCTTCGGAGACGTAGCCGCGCACATCTTTTACCGTCCGGGCCACGATCTTCGCGAACTCGGGGAACTTGTCGGGTCCCAAGATCACGAGCGTGATGCCCGCGATGATTATGATCTCAGTAATACCGATACTGCCGAACATGCCGTGCCTCTGCTTTCCAGGCGAGTCAAGCTCTACGCCCATCCATATATTTTAGGCCACTTCTGGGAAAGAATCCACAAGGGCCTCATCAAGTTGATAGCCGCAATTTTGGGGAGGTGTCTGGCTATTTCACGGCTGTCCCAGAGCTGTCGTTCTCCGATTGCTTCTTTCGTCGACTGAATAGGACCAGATACGAAGCCCAAATGCTTCCCTCGTATAGGAGGATCAGCGGTCCGGACATCATAAGCATCGAAAGCGGATCGGGGGGGGTGAGAAGCATGCTCAAGACGAGCATGCCTACAACCGCCACACGCCGGTATTCCTTGAGGACGGTGGGCGTGAGCAAGCCCATGTAGACCAAGACGAATACGGCCATAGGGAACTGAAACGCGATCCCGAACCCCAAAAACCCTTTCAGAAGAAGCGAGGTCGTTTCGTTCAGGCGCAACATCACGACCGTATCTTCCGGTGCGAAGGCCATCAGATATGGCATGACAAGCGGGAAGATGAGGAAGTAGGCGATCATGACGCCCGTGATGGAGAGTGTCGTGCAACCAACCACCAGTATGCGAACCATGGTTCGCTCTCTGCGCGTTAGTCCAGGAAAGATAAACCCGGACATTTCAAACAGCAGCACGGGCAATGCGAGAAGAATCCCTCCATAAGCCGAAATCTTGAGGTAGACGAGGACTGTTTCAATCGGGTTGAGGGCTACTTTTTGCGCTCCCCCCGCCGCCGGTTCCTCCTCCCCTTCCGGGGTGGCTGGCTCTCCGGTCGTCTCGTCGTCCGGGGCCCCTCTGCCTTCTTCGCCATTCGAGAATTCTTCGCTGATTCTTTCGGTGACAACCTCCACCCAGTCCAGCATGCCGGGGTCGGTCAGCGGCTTCATCAGGAGCGAAATAATGTTGTCAGCTTGCCAATAACAAATGACGAAGCCGATTGCGATTGCGAGGCCCGAACGCACGAGCCGTGTGCGCAACTCGCCCAGGTGTTCGGTGAAGGTCATCCGGCCTTCGGGGTCTTTGCCGGGCAGTTCCTTTTTCTCTTCGCCCGGGTTTGGGTCAGGAAGCGATTCCATAGCGATACCTTCTATTTAGTGAGGCCGCATGGGGATTCGCGCCGAGAGAGGCCCCGGTCGTTCCGAAGTCTATCCAAGGGGCCGGTGGGTTCCACCGCAGCAATGAAAGGGGACAGCAGCGATGGTTCCCGGTCAAAATAGGGACTGCTGTTCACCTGCCGAAGCAGAGGTATCTTCTTCAGCTTCCGTCGCTGCCGCATCGGCCTCCGCCGGAGAAGTAGCCGACCCTGGCGCGAAATTCATTCCGTAGACGGCGTCGAGCGGGGCATCGCGATCTGCGCCCGAATCGATGGTCGAGGCGCCGTCAGCGGCGAACAGCCCGCCTGGTCGTCCGCCATCGCCCGATTCCACCCATTCTTTGAGCACTCTGCCCGGCTTAAACGTGGCGATGCGCTTTTTGGCGATAGGCACGTCTTCGCCGGTGCGCGGGTTCCGGCCCATACGCGCGTCCCGCATCCTTGCCTCGAAGATTCCGAAATTCCGGATCTCAAGTCGCTGGCCGTCCTGCAACGCTGCGATGATCTCGTCCAACGTCGCCTGCACGACCAAAGACACTTCGTTTTGCGGAAACCCAAGCTTCGAAGCTACTTCCATCACCAGTTTGCGTTTCGTCACTCAGTCTCACCTCAGAACTTGTTTTACTCGGCAACGCGATCGGGCGCTACGCGTTGCCGAATATATTCTTAGAATAGACCGTTAAAAGCTTTTCTGTAGATATCGCCCAGTGGCGTGAAGAAGTAGAGTACAGCTAGGAGCGCGACGGCGCCAACTATGAGAAGGAGTGTCTTGGTATTCTTCGACATGCCCTCGCCGCCGACTGGCGCAGCGGCGCCACCAGCGGTCATCAGAAAGATCTTCTCGCCCGTTTCGGCCCGGCCTTTTTTATCTTCAAGCGAGCCCAGCGTCTCGTTGATAGAGATGAAGCAGCGGTGCCATTCGCCCTGCATTTTCTTTACGGATACTTCGGACTGGCTGTAAATCGATTCGAGATTGGTCGCGCCCGACACAATGTTCATGGTGTTGGTATCGATCCTGTAATCCGATTGCAGCACTTCTTTGAGCACATTGTGTTCGCGGGCAAGCTTGCTCTTGATCTTGAGGAATTGGTTTTCCAGTTCCGCTTTGTTTGCGCCCGGACTGGGGTAGGCGCTCAACACTTGGTTGAACAGCAGCCAGTCGTTCATAAACTCGCGGCACATGTTGACCCGGCGGGTCAACTCGTCGACCGTCTTTTGCTGTTTCTTGGAGAGCTTTCTGGCCAATTTAGAACCCATGCTCCTCTATAGGCTGTTCTTCATCGCGTAACGGCATTGCCCGGCCTGGAACCGACCCACACGCCGCCCGGTTCCAGGCGTTACGCAGCGCCCACCCGCGACAACGGATGTTGAGCTTCAGTAAGCGAACGGAATGAGCCAATTTAACATAAGGTCGCATTAATGTCAAAACCTAAGGCCGGTTTTCTGATCCCATAAGTCCACTCTTTGTAATTCCTTACGCCTTCACGCCGCCGCGCCCGGTTTCATCTCGGTAAAGTTCTTCACGAGCCGCTTGCCGCATTCTGTCAAAATGCTCTCGGGGTGAAACTGAAGGCCCCAGATGGGGAACTCCTTGTGGGCCAGGCCCATGACCTCGCCTTCCGACGTCTCCGCGGTTATTTCCAGCGCATCGGGGCAGGAGTCGCGTTGAACAATTAACGAATGATAGCGCGTCGCCACGAAGGGGGTCTCGACGCCCTCGTAGAGGCGGTTGCCGTTGTGCCGGATGTCACTCACCTTACCATGCATGATGCGGTCGGCGCGAACCACATCGCCGCCGAACACGTCGCCGATGCTCTGGTGCCCAAGGCATACGCCGAGCAACGGGATGGTGGGTCCGAGCTCGCGAATCACGTCGCGCGAGATGCCCGCCTCCTTCGGGGTGCAGGGCCCCGGAGAGATGACGATGCGGTCGGGGCCGAGGGCGCGAATGCCCTCGACATCGATCGCGTCGTTGCGGAACACGCGTATGTCCGGTTCGAACTCGCCGAAGTATTGGACCAGGTTGTAGGTAAACGAATCGTAGTTATCGACGATGACGATCATGACTCTAATCCCCCTTCCGCGAATTCCACGGCTTTGAACATGACGGTCGCTTTGTGGACGCATTCCTCGAATTCACGGACCGGGTCGCTGTCGTAGACGATCCCCGCGCCGGCTTGCAGGTAGGCGACTCCGTCCTTGACGACCATCGTGCGGATGAGAATACAGGTGTCCATGTCGCCGGAGAAGCCGATGTAGCCGCAGCCCCCGCTGTAGGGCCCCCGGCGAACCGGCTCGAGTTCGTCGATGATCTCCATAGCGCGAATCTTCGGCGCGCCGCTGACCGTGCCCATGGGAAAGGTGGCTCGCAGCGCGTCGAAGGCGTCGGCCTCGTCGAGCAGTTCCCCTTCGACTTGACTCACAATGTGCATGACGTGCGAGTATTTTTCGACAGACATCATTCGCGTCGGGCCGACGGAGCCGGCTTTACTGACGCGTCCGATATCGTTGCGGCCCAGGTCCACGAGCATGATGTGCTCGGCCAGCTCTTTCTCGTCGGCCAGGAGATCCGCTTCGAGCGCCGCGTCCTCAGCCTCGGTGGCCCCTCGGGGGCGCGTGCCCGCTATGGGCCGCACCATGCCGCGTCCGCTCTGTACCCGGGTCATCACCTCGGGGCTGCAGCCGACGATACTGAATTTGGGAAACTCGATCAGCGTCATATAGGGGGAGGGGTTGATACAGCGGAGCGCGCGGTAGAGGCTTAGCGGCGAGGCGGCGACATCCCGCTCGAAGCGTTGAGAGAGGACCACCTGAAAAACGTCGCCGGCGACGATGTAGTCTTTGGCTTTGCGCACCACATCGCAGAATCCCTTCTTCGTGAAGCTGGAGCGAATGGTAGCGTCCTCCGAGATTGTGGCGCCGTTGGCGCTCGGCGGACCCAGGCGGTTGCGCAGCACTTTGTCTAGCCGCTCAATCTTGCCTAAGGCTTCTTCATACGCGGCGGCCACGTCATCGCCCACATGGGCGTTGGAGACGATGAGAATCTTGTTCTTGACGTGGTCGAAGATGATCAGCGTATCCGTGAGAAGAAAGTAGAGATCCGGCAGATTCAGCGGATCGGGGTTTTCGTCCGGGAGCTGTTCGAAGAAGCGAACTTCGTCATACGAAATATAGCCCACCGCGCCGCCGTGGAAGTCGGGAATGCCTTCGATCTTTACGGCTTCATAGGCCGCCATAAGCTGCCGCAGTTCGTTGAGGGGATCGTCGCTTTCGCGGGACTCCGGCTGCCCGTCGCGCGTGACGGTGACGTTGCGCCCCTTCGACTCGAATACGATTGAAGGATTCGCACCGATGAACGAATACCGGCCTATGCTATCGGCCTTCTCGACGCTTTCGAGCAGGAACGAATGGGGTTGCCCCGCGGCGACCTTCATGTAGGCGGAGACGGGTGTTTCCAGGTCGGCCAGTATTTCGCGGTAGACCGGGACAAGCGCGCCCGGTTTCGCCAGTGTCTTGAATTCCTCTAAAGTTGGATGAATCATGTCTAGGTCCCTTTCATCGCTGAGACGGGCGCGGGGTCTTACTCTTTTGCGACTCCGTCACCGGCAAGGGTCATGTTCGCTTGCGTGTCTACGCATCGGTAGAAGCAACTGGTTTCGTTGGTGTGGCACGTTGGGCCGTCGGGGCGGCACTTCAGGACGATGGCGTCGCAGTCACAATCCGCGCGGATTTCTTCCACATGAAGCATGTTGCCGGACGTCTCGCCCTTCAACCAGAGTTTTTGCCGTGAGCGAGACCAGAAACAGGCCTTCCCACCCTTGAGGGTGATGCCGAGGGATTCCTCGTTCATATAGCCGAGCATCAGGACTTGGCCAGTTTCGTGGTGCTGGATGATGGCGGAGATGAGGCCTTTGTCATCGAGCTTGATGTGATCGAACAGATTCATGGACGCGGCTCCTCTAACGAGGTGGAACAGGGAAAAAAGCAAAAAAACGAACGAACGCGTATTCAGGAACGGGACCATCGGCGCCATCGATAGAGGGCGCCGCGCAGGCGGTGGGCTTTGCCGGGAGGGCTGGCCGCGAGGCTATGTAGGTCCTGAAACATTCCGTACCGTTCTCTTTCAAGTGCGCGAATAGTAAATCCTAACGTTAGCATCGCACAGCGACCCCATTTTTTGCAAGGAATTCTTTCGCTTCGGGGATCGTGAATTCGCGAAAGTGGAATATCGATGCCGCCAGGGCCGCGGAGGCGCCGCCTTCGACGAGCCCCGCCCGCAAGTGTTCCAAGGTGCCCGCGCCACCGCTCGCGATGACGGGGATGCCTACCGTGTCCGCGATGCAGCGGGTCAATTCGATGTCGTAGCCGTTCTTCATACCGTCTTGATCCATGCAAGTAAGCAGGATCTCGCCGGCGCCGCGCTCGTCGACTTCCTTTGCCCACGCGACTGGTTCGAGAGGGGTCGCGCGCCCTCCGTGGCGGCCGCCGTGGCTCTTAACGATGTATTCGTCGCCATCCTTCTTGGCGTCGATGGCGACGACGATGCATTGGGAGCCGAAACGCGCCGACGCCTCGTTGACGAATCGCGGGTTCTCGATAGCCGGCGTGTTGATGGACACTTTGTCGGCCCCGGCCGCGAGGAGTTTGCGGATATCTTCGAGCGTTCGGATGCCACCGCCGACGCACAGGGGCATAAAAACTTGCTCGGAAGTTTTCCGGACGACCTCGAGCATGGTGTCGCGGTTGTCCGTCGAGGCTTGGATGTCGAGAAAGACGATCTCGTCCGCGCCTTCCTCGTCATAACGCCGCGCGATTTCGACCGGATCCCCCGCGTCGCGCAGGTCCAGGAACTGAACACCTTTGACGACGCGGCCATCGGCCACGTCAAGGCATGGGATGATTCGTTTTACGAGCATGGTTCATCTTCTTCTTTACTGTTGTCCTAAACCGCTCTAAAGGAATTGCGGTTGGGGTTGCAGCATTGGACAGAAAGCGTTTTTATTTTGATTGAGACCTCAACCCCACCGTCTTTGCGAGGAGGCACGACGAAGCAATCTACTGCCAATAACTCGTCACGCCTGACCGAAGGCGAGCGGAGAAGATTGCCGCGGTCGCAGTCGCTCCCTCGCAAAGACGGTTGAAGATTTTATTTAGTGCGGCCTAGAAACCCACGGGCTTTGCCGATGTCGCGGCCTATGCTATCCCCTAGACTCATTGTTGTTCCCGCAACGGTGAGAGGAGATACCAATGAGCCGCTTTCGCAAGTTATCACATGCGCTCTGGTATTGCCAGTATCACATGCTCTGGGTGGCGAAATACCGGTACCGTGTGTTGGAGGGTGCCGTAGATCGCGAGGTGTACAACAGCCTTCGGGTCTTCCTGGGCAGAACGGTTGTGAGTGCGTGGAACTGAACGTTCAGCCTGACCACGTACACTTGGTCGTTATGGTGCCACCAAAGAAGTCGACCTCGGACATGATGGGCATCTTGGATGGACGTTCAGCGATCCGCGTATTCGAGCAGTTTCCGCACCTGAAACGGAAGCCCTATTGGGGCAACCATTTCTGGGCACCAGGGTACTGCGTGGACACGGTGGGCTTGGACGAGAAGATGATTCGCAAGTACGTGAAGTTCCAGGAGAACAAAGAGCGTCACGAAGAGCAATTGAAACTGCAGTATTGACCAAGGGACGTTGCGGGACGACCCGTGCTTGCATCCTTTGGGTGCAAGCACTCAGCCACTCTCTGAGTAGCCAAAGCAAGGCCACGTCCTCTGGGCGCGGTTTTTTACGACAGCAGTGTCTTCTTTTACCACAGAGGCCACCGGGATTTGCTTCTCGTTCCCACGGTCCTCCGTGGAAATGCGTACCGCTCTACCGCTGTTCGGACTCGTCCAACTTGACTTCAACTTCTTCGATATCTTCGCCGTCCCGCAGTGAAAGCAACTCTTCAAGATTGTCTACTTCAACGTTTTCGACTACTTCTTCCTCTCCGTCTGCTTCTTCGTACTCGACGTATTCCACTTCCTCGTATTCCGCCTCTTCCTCATCGAGGGATTGTGCCGACGCGACTTCCGCCACGGTCCTCGCGGCGGCATGAACGGTGGGGCGCAATGGAGGATACAGATCCTGTTTCTCAGTGGTTTCCTCGGGGGCTTCGAGCAGAAGACGGTTTGGGTCGAGGGTCTTCATATTGATGATAAAACGATCTACCTTTAGCTTAACTTCGACATCCGGCACCCCCAGAATTTTCCGCGTGTGCGCCTGGATGTAACTGTTGACGCGCGCGGTGACTTGGCGCGCGTCGCCGTCGCCGTCTTTCAGCAGGATGGCGGTGGCCGTTACGCGAACGGCCTGGCCTTCGAGCGGTTTGATGCGAATGCGGATGCTCTTCACTTCTTTGAGCCTGGATGTGACCCTCTCAAGAGTCGATTCCACGGGATGGACCTCAATAGTTACTTCGCCATGCGTACCTTCGAAGGAGATGCTCTTTCTTTTTCGGCGCTTGGGGTACAGGGGCAGCAACGCGAGCAAGGCCAGCGCCGCGATGATCGACCCGATCGCGGGGCGGGCCCACTCCGGATAGCCGACCTTTGAAACCAACCGGGCGAATTCCTCGTAGAGTTCGCCGATCGGATACATGGAAAGCAGGACGCCCGCTGCCAGCATCACGGATGTCCAAACGAATTTTATGAGGAGATGAATGGATCTCATTGAAACAATTTCCTATTGGTTCGATTCGCGCCATCGACGTGCCAATCGCTTTGCGTTAGCTGGGCTTAGGCAAGAAGTGGTCGATCGTATCCATCGAAATATCGCCGCGGCGGAACCGGCCGCTGCGCAAGATGGTCGCGCACAGCGCGGCGGTCGTCTTGATTCCGTCGATCTTGAACTCGTCGAGCGCGCCGGTGAGGCGTTCGATCGCGTGGTCGCGGTCCTCTCCCCAAGCAATCACCTTTGCCAACAACGAATCATAGTAGCGCGGAATTTCATAGCCCGCAAACAAATGCGTGTCCACTCGAATCCCGGGGCCGCTGGGCAGGTGGCAATTCCGAACGATTCCGGGGGACGGCGCGAAACCGTTTTCGGGGTCTTCGGCATAGATCCGCGCTTCTATGGCGCTGCCGGCGGATGCGACGGAGTTGTAGCCGAGCGGTTCGCCGGCAGCGAGGCGGATTTGCTCGCACACCAGGTCCTTGCGCGTAACCTCTTCTGTTACAGGATGTTCCACTTGGATACGCGCATTGAATTCGATGAAGTAGAACTGCTTATCTGGGGTCAGCAAGAATTCGACCGTGCCCGCATTCGAATAGTTTATTTCCCGCGCCGCGCGTTGAGCGGCCTTTAGCATCTTGCCGCGGATCGATGAGCTTATCGCGGTCGATGGCGTCTCTTCGATGAGCTTTTGATGGCGCCTCTGAATGCTGCATTCTCGCTCGCCGATTGGGATTATCTTACCGTGGGTGTCTCCCATGACTTGCACTTCTACGTGGCGGGCGGACTCGACGAATTTCTCGAGATAAACGCCGCTGTCGCCGAAGGCGGCCTCGGCTTCGGCCGAGGCCATGTTCACGGCGCTTTGGAGGGCCACGTCGTTGTGGGCGATGCGCATTCCCTTGCCGCCGCCGCCCGCGCTGGCCTTAATTAACACGGGAAAGCCAATCTCTTTGGCCAAGCGAAGCGCCTCGTCGGCGTCTTGGATGAGCCCCTCGCTTCCCGGCACGGTCGGCACACCGGCCTCACTCATCTTCTGGCGGCAGGCCGCTTTGTCCCCGCTCAGGGAAATTGCTTCGGGAGAGGGCCCAATAAATCCGATGTTGCAGTCGCGGCAGATGGTGGCGAACTTGGTGCTCTCGGAGAGAAAACCATACCCCGGATGAATCGCCTGCGCGTCGCAGATTTCGGCGGCGGCAATAATCCCTGGGATATGCAGATAGCTCTCACTGGCCTGCGCGGGCCCGATGCAGATGCTTTCGTCGGCCAAGTGAGTGTGGAGGCTGTCTGCGTCGGCGTCCGAATACACGGCAATAGATGTGATGTCCATCTCGCGGCAAGCGCGGATAACCCGCACGGCAATTTCGCCGCGGTTGGCAATGAGAATACGTCTAAACATAGGGTAGAAGAACCACGCCTTTCGGTGCAGGTGGTGGACTTGTCTGTGGCTTTTGCTACGTCGGGTCGATTGCGAACAGCGGCTGTCCGAACTCGACGGGCTCGCCGTTTTCGACGAGAACCTTTACGATCTTGCAGGCGGATTTCGCGCCTACTTCGTTCATCAGTTTCATCGCTTCAACGATACAAACCGTCTGGCCCTCTTCAACCGCATCGCCCACCTTGACGAATGGGTCTTCGCCGGGTGCGGGCGCCGCGTAGAAGGTCCCGACCATGGGAGAGTCGATGGTGGGGAGGGCCTCCTCCGGTTCGGGTTCGGCTGAGGGAGCGGATCCGGGCGCTGGGCTCGGAGGCGCTGCCGCCACGGCGGATCCGGATTGTTCGAGTGGCGGACCCGGGTAGGGATAGGGCGCGAAGGACGGCTGAATAGGCTGCGGTTTCTGGAGCCGCATTCGCCGCCCGTCTTCCTCGACTTCTATTTCACTCAAGCTCGATGCTTCAAAAATGCGTATCAGCTCTTCGAGTTCCTTAGTATCCACAATGTTCCCTCCGCTTGGGACCGCGCAGGCGCCGCGCGCGCCCCCCCGCTATAAGATAGAGGAGGCCATAGGAATCAGGCATCCTCACGCTAGTCTATTGACTCCCTGAAGAAGAGACACGCTCCATGTATTCGCCTGTGCGCGTGTCCACCTTAATCGTATCGTCCTCGTTTATGAAGAGGGGAACGTTGACCGTCGCGCCCGTTTCGAGGGTCGCGGGTTTTGTTCCTCCGCTTGAGCGGTCGCCTTGCACACCGGGGTCGCTCTTGGTGATCGCCAACTCGACGGTGTTCGGCAGGTTGAGACTAATGATCTCGCTGCCGTGAAACAACAGGCCCACCACCTCGTTTTCTTTGAGCCAATCTTTCTTGTCGCCCACGACCTGGTTGCTGACCGGGAGCTGTTCGTAGTCCTCTTGATTCATGAAGTGGTAGAGATCGCCATCGGTATAGAGGTACTGATACCGGTGTTCCTCGAGGCGGACTTCTTCCAGCTTCTCGCCCGCCCGAAAAGTTTTCTCGAGCACGCGCCCCGTTAGAACGTTTTTCAGCTTCGTGCGAACGAAAGCCCCACCCTTTCCAGGTTTAACATGTTGAAACTCAACGAGTTCCATTAGAGTATCAGAAACGATTACAGTCATTCCATTTCGGAAATCAGCTGTCGATATCATTCTGCAAGCACTTCCAATTCCTTTGACGATGTCGTGAGCACATCGCAACCGCTTTCGGTCACAACCACCAGATCCTCGATCCGAACGCCCCCTTTGCCGGGCACGTAGATCCCGGGCTCGATCGTCACGACCATGCCAGGCTCAAGCACTTCGTCTGACCGGGTACTCACTCTGGGGCCTTCGTGAACTTCAATTCCCACGCCGTGGCCCAAGCCATGGCCGAAGTATTCCCCGTATTCGCCGTTTTCGATGATCGTGCGAGCTACCGCGTCCACATCGCGGCACTTGGCACCTGGCCGAACCGCTTCAAGCGCGGCCAACTGAGCTTCGCGAGTCGTTTCGTAAATCTCTTCGAACCAAGTACCCGGAATGCTACCGTATACAAAGGTTCGAGTCAAGTCAGAGCAGTATCCGCCGCGGCAGCATCCGAAATCGAGGAGCACGATATCGCCGTTTTTCAGGGGCGCATCGCCGGGTTCGCCGTGCGGCAGGCTTGAACGCGCGCCAAATAGGGCGATGGTTCCGAACGACGGGCCCGTCGCGCCGCGTTTGCGGAACTCGAATTCGAAAGTGGCGGCCACCTCCCGCTCCGTAATGCCCTCTCTCAGTGTGGGTACGGTGTCCAACATGACGCCTTCGGCCAACTCCGAGGCCTGGCGAACGGCGTCGAGTTCCCCAGACGATTTTACCAGGCGCATCTTGGAGACGAGCGCGCTATCGGGCTTCAATTCGCCCTGGAAGGCCGAAGAGAGGCGGGTGTGTTCGGCTACGGTGAGGCCGCCTGGATCGAAGGCTACGCGGTTCGCCGCCAATTGGTTCAAGCGTTCCCCGCAGCGACCGAGGAGATCGCCCTTCATCTCCTCGATAGTATAGCCATGCACCTGAGCTTTTGCCTGCTCGGAGTAGCGGGAATCAGTCATGAAAACGGCGTCGTTTTCCGAAATCATGACGCCGGCCGAGATTTCGCCGAAATCGGTCAGAAATCCCGTCAGATATTGGTTCGCCGGGGGCGAGACGCTGAAGTAGGCATCGCACTCGATCTTGCCGAGAGCCTCGCGGAGCCGCCGTATTCGTTGCTCCATTACTTTGCGTCCAGAGTCAGCGCGGCTAGGAGAGCGAGCCGATAGCCTTCCGTGCCGAAGCCGGAGATCTGGCCCAAGGCCACCGGGGCGATGTGAGAATGATGCCTAAATTCTTCGCGCGCATAGACATTCGACAGGTGGACTTCTATCGTCGGCAGCCCAACCGCGCCGATCGCATCTCTGAGGGCGACGCTGGTGTGGGTGTAGGCGGCGGGATTGATAATCAACGCGTCTGCCCAAGCGGCGGCTTCGTGGATCGCGGAGACGAGATCGCCTTCGGAGTTTGATTGGAAGGTTTTCAGTTCCACGCCGCGCGCCTTGGCTTCCTCATCGAGCATGGCGTTGATGGATTCGAGCGTGACCGTGCCGTAGACATCCGGCTCGCGTGAGCCAAGAAGGTTCAGATTCGGTCCGTGTAGAACGAGTATCTTCATGGCTGTTTTCCTATTAGGTTGGCTATGAATTCAGGGGGCGGATCTGGAGGCACTCCTCCGTTCTTCAGCCGCTCGGATTCTAGCAGGGCGACTTCGGCTTCAGCCAGCAGCTCGTTCCGTTTGTCCAGCAAACGGCCTGCCTGTCCTTTCATGCCCGCGTCCGCGTGGGCTTCCGACGACTGCCTGTAGGCGTCTGCAATATAAATGAGCATACGGCCCAACTGGTTCCACCGGAGATCGGATATCGAATAGAGATCGCGGGCAACTCGGAACTCCCGCACTGCCCGGTGATAGTAATCGAGTTGGACTTCGCCGGTTTCGGTGGCGCCCCGCTTGAGGTATGCCAATCCCAACCAGCCGTGATACAACGCCTGCTCGGGACTGCGTCTCACCGCCTCCTCAGCCCACTGCTCGATGCCGAGCACGTACCGACGCTTATCCTCGGTGTTCGTGGCGTATTCGTGCAGGACGCTGTACCAGTCGTAGAGGGACTGGGCATGTTCGGGAATGTACGGATAGAATGAGTCCGAGAATTCTATGGCCTCGATCCATACTTTGCACCATTCCATCGCCACTTCCCGCGCTTTTTCGCCATTGGTGATGAACAGCACGGCGTCGGGCGGTATTGGCTGGTTCAGCGGGACGGGCACGTAGGAAGAGCCGCCGCCGGGTACGCGGATCGTGCCGAAACTGCGCATGGCCGTAATATCCGGGAGGAACGGCCACACCATTGCGACCTGAATGGGGTTCAGCGGCTTGCGCTTGTCCGTATCTTCGGTAATCGTCGGGAGGAAATGCTCCCGCACTCGTACGCGTTGCTGCGCGGCGAGCTTCTCGCCGATATGCCACATGCGCGACAGGAAGCTGCCGGCGTCGCGGGGAAAATCGGCTAAGAATACACTGGTGGAAGTCCCCATCAGCAACGCCACAAGAATCAGCGCGGGCAGGGCGATCGCCTGACGTTTCCATGATTTCTCTTCGCCGCCGGGCGTTCTCGAATTGCTTGTGTATGCCCTGGCGAAGAAGACACCGGCCACGAAGAACTCGACGGCGGCGAGGCTGGGATTGTAGAAATTGAAATCGACGAGGGCGTGGACGAGAAAGGCCAGCGCGCCGCCATAGAGTCCGCAGAGGAGCCAGCGCTCGTTGTTGTCTTGCTCGCGGCGAATGCGCCGCGCACCCCATAGTGCGAAGTATCCCCAAAACGCGCAGAACGCGAGAAAGCCAAAGACTCCCGTCTCGCAGAAGAACTGAAGGTAGGCGTTATGGGCCGCTTGTACGTCGCCCGCGCCGAGGTATTGGTACTTGGCGTAGGCCGTTCCAAAGTTGCCCAGGCCGACGCCGGTCCAGAAGTTGTCCTGGATCATGGTTAATCCGACTTTCCAATAGGTAACTCGGATCATGAACGAGGCCGTGTCCGCGAGGTCGCTAGCGGAGAGATTGATCTCGCCGATGCCGGGTTCGCCTGGGGCCGACTCCGCCGGCGCTGAAGGCGCTTCGACGGGATTTTGCGCGAATCCCGCCTCGCCGACGAGGGCTATGGCCGCCATGGTTAAGGCTGTTGCGGCCGTGGCGGCTTTGGCGATCGCGGGACGCGTTTTCGAACTCCATGTGTAGAGGATGGCGCAGAGGACGGCGGTCCCCGCGAGCGCGATTATTCCGCCCCGGCTGAAGCTGAACCACAGGGCGAGTAATTCGCAGGCTAGGGCGCTTAAGAGCACGGCCATGACGACACGGGAGCGGAACCATAGATAACCGAATTTCTTCGTCGCTTGCGCACTGAGGGTCGCGATGAGAAGGGGGGAAATGATTACTAGCGCGGCCCCCAAGATCATGAATTGAGTGCTGGTCAATGACAGTATGAAGATCATGACAGACTTCGCCATGATCGCGATCGCGGCTAGGCTCGAGACCAGCCACGCGAACAAACCGACACTCGTAGGCGAAGGGCCGCCGGCGGTAGTCGCTTCGGGCGCTTTGCGCCATGCGTCGAGGGCCGGTTTGAGAAGGCCTACAGTGCAGCCTATGGCCATGATGAGGTAGGCCGCGAGCGCGTTGGGGAAGAGGTGGGTGCCATTGGCCCGGTTTACTTCGAGCCGATTCTTCAAATCGGGGGTCATTTCCGACATCCCGAAATACTGCTGGCGGGTGGCGGGGTCTTCGGCCGCTTCGCGCATTATGGGGAGCATGTACTCGAAGTGGAACAGGGCCCACGCGGCGTTGGCAAGCGAAGTCGTGACGAAGGCGCCTAGTACGAGGCCGGTGGCTGCGCGTGTGCGCAGGCAGTTGACGCATAGGAAGAAGAGCAGCGCGTGGCTGGACCAGAAGAGCATGTAACGGTAGGTTTTGTCTATTTGGACGGTGTCGAATCCGGTCAGCAGCGCGATGAGTAGAAAGAGGAGGAGTAACGACGTGGGCACGGTGCCGCGGATGGTTTGCCCGCGCATGAGTTGGCGCGCGCCCCACAGCGCGGTGAGGGCGATGAGGCTCCAGAGATAATACAGATTGAAGGATAAATAGGTCATGCCATCGACCCATGGTCGAAGGAAGATGAATACCGCGATGCCCAGCGCGAGAGGCTCCTGGCGGATGGCTCCGATGAGGCTCGGGTCTTCCGTGTTGGCATTTCCTTCGTCGACGATCTCGAAGGATGCTGTCAACGCCGTTGGCCGCGAGGCCTCTCGCCGGTTCTTATTTTTCCGTTTACCCATCGCCGAATTCCCCAGAATTCCGTCCCGCGTTCATCAGTAGAACGATTAGAAGAAACACGCCCGCCGTTTGCGCCAAGATGATAACGGTACCAACCCGGTCGACGCGGGGCAACATGGCGCCGCCCATTCCGGTGACGGCGGCGACGAGGAAGATGAAGTCTACGGCCTTCCTTGGTTCCATGCCCAGTTCGACGAGGCGGTGCGAGAAGTGACGCTTATCGCCTTTCATGATGGACTCGCCGTTCTTCCACCGGATGTATATGACGCTAAATGTGTCGAAAAGCGGAACACACAGGGCGAGAAGGGGCGCTGCAATCGCGATGCTGGGCGCGCCACCCCTGGTATAGGTGCCGAGAACCGCGACGGTCGCGAGGATGTAGCCAGCGAACATAGAGCCCGCGTCGCCCATGAAGATCTTGGCGGGACTGAAATTGTGAAAGAGGAATCCCGACATGGATCCGGCGAATACCACGAGCATGACACATACGAAATATTGTTCGGCCGGCAAGAGGCAGAGAAAAAATGACAGGGCCGCGATGCTGGAAACACCGGCGCAGAGGCCGTCCATGTTGTCGAGGAAGTTGAGCGAATTCGTCATCAAGACGATCCAGAACATGGTGGCCGCGCCGGAGATCCCGACGGCAAGGACATGGCGGGTGCTTTCCGAGAGCGCCTCGACGACTGGCAATGTCTCCAAGCCGGCCGCAATGAACAAGTCGAGCCGCACTCCGGAGGTCACGAGCACAAGGGCTGCCGTGATTTGGCCGACAAGTTTGACCTCGGGGCTGAGGTCTTTTACGTCATCGACCACGCCCAAAATGAAGATGATCGCGCCGCCAGCGAATATCCCCGCCAGTTTTTGCTGGGGATCTTTGCCGAAATAGTCGAGTACGCGGGCCTCGATCCACTCGAACCCAAAACGCTCTGCTTGGAGGAGGAGGCCGAGGTTGATGAGGACGACGCCATTGAAGGCAGTGAAAATGGCGATGCCTCCGAGCAGGGGGACTGGCGTGTCGTGCATTTTGCGGTGGCCGGGGCTATCGACGACATTCCAGCGGACTGCGATGCGGCGCACGAGTTCGGTCAGGAGGATGGCGGCGACAAAGGACTCGACGAGGGCCACGGCAAATATGAGGTACCAGTTCAGCTCCATCCGAGCACTTCCCGGTAGATGGCAAATTCTTGTTTGGCGACGTTTTTCGCGATGAACTTGTGGAGTACCCGTTCGCGGGCCTGGCAGCCTAGGCGTTGGGCGAGGCCGGTGTCGGATAGAAGGCGATTGATGGCTTCGGCGAGCGCGGCTGGGTTTCGGGGCTCGACGTTGATGCCCGTAACGCCGTCAAGGTTGGCGAATTCAACGCCGGTTCCCAGTTTGGTGGCGACGACGGGCTTGCCGCAGATTTGCGCCTCAAGGATCGAGATGCCGAAGGCTTCGCTGCGTTCGACCGAGGGGAAGGCGAATACGGAACAGGCATACAAGTGCGCGACCAGGTCTTCGTGGCTGAGCTCGCCCGTGAAAGTTGCTTTGACACCAAGTTGCTTTGCGAGCCCCTCGAGGGAAGCCCGTTCGGGGCCGTCGCCGCCGATGACCACGGGCGCATGGATTTCCAGTGCCGCGCGCACGAGGTTTTCGAGCCCCTTGTAGTAACGATGCCTTCCGGAGAAGAAGACGAACGAGTTGCCGTAGCGTTCCCTCAGGGCGTCGACGCGCCCGGAGCCGGGCACCGCGAAATCTTCGGGCACGATGCCGAGCGGTACGACACGGCATTTGTCTTTGAAGGGCATGAGGAAGGACGAGGTTTTCAAGTAAGGCTCCGAAGTGGGAAGGATGATATCAGCACGGGCGAGGAATTTCATCAGCACGGGCCGGTATACGCGCATGGCAGAGGCCTGCCGGACCACGTCGCTGTGATAGCGGACGATGAGACGACCTTTGGGCGGGAGGAGGAGGCAGCTCACTTCGGCGGTCGGATTTGGGGTGTGGATTATGAATACGTCGGCTTCGTGCCGTCGCAAGTAGTAGGGGTACAGCGGCGACAGCGGCGCGCTTTGGAGTCGCCCCCATTCGCCCACTTCCGTCACGGGCGTGCCGTCGCGCTCGACGCGGCGAGTGCGGAGCGACCGGCTGCATGTGAGCGCCTGAACGTCGTCGGCCCACTGCCGCTGGAAACGGCACATGAGCGCGATGTGCCGTTCCATGCCGCCGCGGATAGGCGGGTCGAAGTCTTTGTAGGCGTGGAGGATTCTCATGGGTGGATGTGTAAAGAGGGATTAATCGCTTGACTTGGTCCGAGCTTAGACCGCCTTCCGGTACGAGTCACAGGTAAGTTCCGCCGTCCTTTTCCACGTAAATTTCTTTGCGCGGGCCAATCCCCGCTCTCGTAGATCATCGTAAAGCTTCTCGTCTTTCACGAGACGGAGCATAGCGTCGCCGATGGCGTCGGCATTATAGGGGTCCACAATTAAGGATGCGTCGCCTACGACTTCGGGGAGGCTGGAGACGTCTGACGTGACGACCGGGGCGCCGCAGGCCATTGATTCCAACGGCAGGAGTCCAAAGCCTTCCCAGAGACTGGGCCAGACGAGAATTTTGGCCGCGCTGAGCAAAGCAGGGAGGTCTTCGTCGTCAATGAATCCTGGGAAGTGGATCCGCCCCGTGTCGTCGTATTGCCGAGCGGCTTGATAGATGGGCTGGGCTTTCCACCCATCGCGCCCCGCGATGACCAGAGGCAACTCGGCGGCCTGTGCGCGGCGCGCCCAGCCTTGAATGACTCGAACGATGTTCTTTCTCGGTTCGAGAGTGCCCGCGAACAGGAAAAAGGACCTGGGTAAATTATATTTCTTGCGAATGGCTTGTTGCCGGTTTTCGGATTGGGGCGTGTAGGCTTCGGATACGCCCAGGGGTATGGTGTCGATCCGCGTCGCGGGGACTTCGAGCAGGTCTGTGAGGTCGTCCGCGGTAGCCGTCGAATCCGCGATAATTCGCGCGGCGGTGCGAACGCTTCGGCGAACGGCGGCGCGGTAGTAGGCGGATCGCCCGAAGCGATACCAGCTGGGGTGCCGGATGAAGCTGAGGTCATGCACGGTTACGATTGAGCGCGGATATCCGAACATGCTGCCTACGTTTGCGGGGTAGTGAATGAGATCCGCCCCAGTTTGGAGGGCTTGGGCGCGCAGTCCGAATTGGTCGTAACGCAAGCGGGACCATGGGGATCGGAATCCCTTCTCGATGAGGACAGACTCGGGGCCTCCGGGCTTGGGTGGACCCACGTTCTTCGGCCACACGAGAGCCATTTCGACATCGTCCGCGACTTGGGGTAGCCATCGGGCGAGTTCCGTGGCATAGCATCCCGTGCCGCTGCGGTTGCCTGCCTGAAGCGCGTTGAGCAGGATTTTCATGACCCGAGCCTTTGGTACACTTCCATGGTCGTCTCCGCGCAGCGGGTCCATGAGAAGGTGGCTGCCTGGGCCTTTCCCGCGGCGACGAGTCGGTCGCGCAGCTCGGAGTCGGTGAGCACCTGCGAGACGGCGTTGGCGAATCCTTCTACGTCGTGGGAGTTGACACGGATCGCGCCGCCGGCAGTGACTTCCTCGACCGAGGAGTTGTCCGAGGAGACGACGGGACAGCCGCAGGTCATCGCTTCGAGAAGGGGCAGGCCGAACCCTTCGTAATGCGTGGGGAACACGAAAGCGTCGGCAGCGCTGTAGAACGACGACAGGAGTTCGTGGGGCACATAGCCCAACCGAAGGACGCGGTCGCCGAGCCCAAGTTTTTCTACGCGCTCGAAGTACTCCTCCGACTTCCAGCCGAGGGATCCTATCAAGACAAGTTTGTGCGGGAAGTCTTTTGCCAGGATGGCGAAGGATTCCAACAGGCCGAGGATGTTCTTACGCGGCTCGAGGGTACTGACAAATAGCAGGTAGGGGTCCTCAATGCCGTGACGTTCGCGGACGATTTCCTTCGCTTTCTCGAGCTCGACGGGATGGTAGATATCGTCGGTGGCCATGGGGGCGATTGCGATCTTCTCGGGGCCGGGATCGGCAAATCGGAGGATATCGCGTTTTGTCGATTCGGAGTAGACCATAATCGCGTCCGCGTCTCGGCAGAAGCGTTTGATCCCCTTCGAGAAGGGCTCGACTATCTTCGGACTGGAGAATTCTGGGGCCGCGAGAAAGGCCAAGTCGTGAATGGTGACGACTGTGCGCGCTTTCCGTGTCGGCGGTAAGAAGTAATTTGTCGCGTGAAAAATGTCGCAACCGCCAACCAGCGTGTCCACGTTGGGCCAGCCGATGGACTCCCACATGCGGTACAGTAGCCGAGTGGGGAGGTCGATGTGGCGGTGGAAGAATTTTCGGTCGAGGCCCCGATAGTCGATGATGCGGCGTCCTGAGGAAAAAAGCCGGAAATCGCATTCTTCCGAGCGCGACATGAGGTGCTTGAGGAGAAAATAGGCGTAGTTTCCGACCCCCGACCGGGTCTTGGTGATGGGGGACACGTCATATCCGATGCGCATGAGAATCCCTTAAACCGGTGAACGCCATAAGTTCTTCTATGTTAGCCTCTTAAGAGTCGAGGAATCAATTCCTGCCCTTCGCGCGGACGCGCCGTTGTTCACAGCTCGCCTCTAAGTGGTTGTGGCAAAACAAGTCGGTCAAACGGGTTGGGGCCAATTAGGCTTTCG
>CAYNZS010000014.1:0-29877 GCA_964401695.1 uncultured Nitrospirales bacterium | reverse complement strand
TGATCTCTGATTCCCTTTTCATGTCCCAGAATATGACACAGCACAGCACGAACAGCCGAGTTATTTATTTACGATCCTTTAGTATATGAATCCAGGTAAGACCGGCCTACCGCGACAGATTTGAAGAAAACGCCGGGAAATGGTAGATTCTGGCACGCTGGCGCCTTGGTGTAAGGAGTGGATACTTTTGGATTCCCCCGAAGAACGAGTGGAAGAAACCACTTCCGTCGAAGCAGCGTCCGCGGTCGAAACCAATCCCCCTAGCGGCCTGAAGAATCACCGCCAGGAACTCAAGCGCGAAGTCATCGATTTCGTCAAGCTGGTCGTGTGGTTTCTTGTTATTTTTCTTGGCTTGCGCACCTATGTCATTGAGGCCTACGAAGTCCAGGGTCCATCAATGATCCCTACGCTGGAAACAAACGAGCGCATTCTCGTCTTCAAACTGCCGCACAAGCTGAGCCAATTCAGCCTGTTCTCCGGACTTGAGTCCATTTCGCCGCGCGATGTCATTGTGTTCGACAGCCCGGACAACAAGGACAAGCGCTACGTGAAGCGCGTCATCGCTATCGGGCCGGCCGGGGAGAAGGGCAAGACCGTCTCGGCGACGAGCGGGGAGGTGGATGCGTCCAAGTTGGTCAACGTGGTGTACGACCAAGGCACGGTTTATGTCAACAAGCACCGCGTTGAGGAAGACTACCTGTCGCCTGGTGCGAGTCAAACGGCCGATAAGGATGAACTGGATATCGGGCCCGGGGAATTGTATGTCTTGGGCGACAACCGTTCCGTGAGCAAGGACAGCCGGAGCTTTCGCGCCGTCGAAGACGAGTCCATTATAGGAAGGGCAGTCTTGCGATTTTGGCCGCCCAGCAGAATCAGCCTGATTCGATGAAGACCCTCATCTTCGCCGATGTCCATCTTCAGACCACCCCCGAAGGCGAGGCGGCGCTAAAGGATTTCACGGCATTTCTGCGCCAGATCGATCCCGCCGAATACGACCGCATTATTGTGCTGGGCGATCTCTTCGATTTTTGGTTCGAATACAAACACGTCATCTTTTCCGATTACTTCGACGTGTTGCGGGCCTTCGCGGATCTGAGCGACCGGGGCGTCGAGCTTCACCTCATCTGTGGGAACCACGATTCCTGGGCGGGCCGGTTCCTCGAGAGATTCCTCACCCTCCAAATTCATCCCGATTCGTACACGTGCGACATGGGCGAAAAGCGTGTTCTCTTTTTTCACGGCGACGGCGTGAATCCAAGCGATCGCGGGTACCGATTCTACAAGCGCGTTGCCCGGTCGCGCGCCGCGGTGTGGCTGTTTGGCTTGCTCCATCCCGATTGGGCCATGGCCATCGCGCGCCGCGTCTCCCACGGAAGCCGGGCGATCATGACGCCTGACGATCCGTCCGAGGGTCATGAGGTGGGGCCCATCGAAGAGTTCGCGGTCGGAATCCTGGAATCGAACGAGGCGGATGTGGTCGTCTGCGGGCACACCCATTTCCCCGTGATGAGGCCCGTCGAGCGTGACGGAGATGACGGCCTGTACATCAATACGGGGGACTGGTCGATGCGCCGAACCTACTTGGATTGGGATAGCGGCGTATTCACGCGCCACTACCGTGACTAGAGTATGGGAACGAGATGACCGGGTTGGGGAGAGGCTGAGGGAGAGGCGTACATCCACAATTCCCAGCAGTCCAAAGCCTGCGACAACAGTCGACTCAGACCGCCGCCGCGGTTGAAGTCCTACTGTAAATTCTGGTCAAATGCCGATCCAAGGCAGTCATCATCGCAATCAGGCGCTGCGGCCCATATTTTCGCGTACGCCAGGAGTAACATATGACGGACAAGAACATGGACGCGGCGATACAGCTGAATGCAGAAGCCCAAGAACTATTGGCCAACAGCGAATTCCAAGCCGCTCTGGGCAAGTTCAGCGAAGCGCTCGACTCGCTTCCCGAAGACGAGAACGAAGTCAGCGGCAAAGTCCTCAGCAATATGGGGCACGCGAACGTCAAGATCGAGAATTTTGATGCTGCGAAGGAAGCCTTCTCTGAAGCGGCGAAGTTCTTTCGGCAGGCAGGCGACCAGGTTTCGCTGGGCCAGCAGCTCGGAAACATCGGTTCCTCCCACAGAGATCTCGAAGAGTTCAACGAGGCGCTCGAGAGCTACTTCGAGGCCCTTGATATCTTCTCGAAGCTTGGCGATAAGGGAGGAATCGCCTGGCAGAAGAGCAACATCGCGTACGCCTACTCGAAGAAGGGTGTGCCGGAGGAAGCGCTGGACTACTTCACCAAAGCCAAAGTGCTTTTCGATGAGCTTGGCGACGAACAGCGCTCGGTCATGTGCGGCGAAAATATTGACCTTCTCGCCGAACACCTCGAAGGCAGGGCATGAAAGGCCTTGAACTGTGTGAGAAGTATTTCCATGAGGTCGGTTTTGCGGCGCTGCGACGAGAATGCGGGGATCTGGTCGACCGCGTGGCCGCGGGCCTGGTCGGCGACGGATCGGAGTGTTACGGCTATGACGACGCGACTTCTCGCGATCATGATTGGGGACCTGGATTCTGCGTCTGGATGACCGCGGAGGACTATGTGGCGTCGGGCGAAAAAGCGCAGGTGGTCTACGACAATCTGCCCACGTCGTTTGACGGGTACGAAAGGCTTGCGAGCCAATGGGGCGGGGGCAGAGTCGGGGCCATGGCGATCGGCCCTTTTTATGAACGCTTCATCGGCAGGGGCGGCCCGCCCGAGAGCCTGCGCGAGTGGCTTCTGATTCCGGATAATGCCTTCGCCGCCGCCACCAACGGGAAGATCTTCCACGATTCCCTAGGCGAGTTCTCGAAGATCAGGGCGCTCCTCCTCGAGCACTACCCCGACGATGTGAGGTTGAAGAAGCTCGCGTCCCGCTGCATGACTACCGGCCAGGCCGGCCAGTACAACTTTCCGCGTTGCGCCAAGCGGGGCGAGGCCTACGCGGCCCACCATTCCGAGACCAAGTTTTCTTTCGACGCCATGTCCATGGTCTTTCTGCTTAACCGAAAGTACGCGCCCTTCTATAAGTGGCTACACCGCGGCGTCCGCCAACTGCCTCTGGCCGGCGAGGAAACGTATGGATTAATCACGGCATTGGTCGAGGCGAAAGAATGGGAGAAGAAGTCCGAATTGATCGAGTCGATATCGCGTGTCATCATAGACGAGCTTAGGCGCCAGGGCCTCAGCGATTCGGACAGCGACTACCTCCCCGACCACGGCCCGGATGTCCAAGCGCGCATTGGCGCCTCTGAGATGAGCGGCTTGGACGTGTGGGTGGGATAGAGCCTATGAACGACAACGATTCCCTCATCGACGAAATTCTCGATCTCGAGTTCGAGATGTTCGCGAACGTGAATCCGGGCCACCCGGTCTCGTGTCAGCAGAACCCCGAAGCCTTCCGCCTCCACCGCGGCTCCCAGTTTTCGGTCTGCTCGGAAGACACGCTGCTCAGCTATCGCGACGACTTGATCCAAGCGGGCGAGGCCGGCGAGAACTTGATGATGCTGAAGTACGCCCGCATGCAGGGCATCATCGCACCCATCAACGAAAGCCTAATCATCGACGAGAT
This sequence comes from uncultured Nitrospirales bacterium, assembly GCA_964401695.1. Lineage (GTDB taxonomy): Bacteria > Hydrogenedentota > Hydrogenedentia > Hydrogenedentales > JAPYPO01. The sequence goes on along the minus strand of CAYNZS010000014.1, from coordinate 26,275 downwards.
TGCCGATCTGCAACTGGAGTCGCAAAAGGAGGCCCAGGCCAAGTACCCCCACTACATCGGTCGCGGCCGGCCTCTCATCGACGACTCGGGCGCCACCTCATTCCTCACCTACCTCAGAGGCGAACTCGAAACCTACTCGGAAAATACCCTTCAGCTCCTGCGCCGAGATCTCGCTCAATACAAGGACAGCGGCAGGAACTGGGCTGAGGAGATCCACGAGAGCGTTGTAAGAAAGTTGGGATACGACTCCATCGAGCAGGTTGAAGAGGCGATGGCCGAGAAACAGGAATATTGATCAAAGATTGATCGGTTGACGTTAATGCCTTGGTCAGTGGGAGGCCCACCCTTTATCCCACTGGAAGTGGGCGCGCTGCTGCTGGGAGATGTCGTCAAAGGCGGAGGACGCCTCGGCGGGACCGAGGCCGGCTTGCTTGATGAGCGCCTCCTCGTCCAGGATGGCTTGATTTTTCTCTGTTCCCTCCATGGTTGCGGCGTGCGCCCAAGCGTTGGCCAGCGAAACGGTCGCAACAGCGCCGGAGCCGACGCGCCCCGTTCGGGCTGGTGATGAAAGCGAATGGCCTCCGCGATCTCGGGGGCAAGTTCCAACTGGCCGCCAGCGCATACCCAGCCTCCGCATGCGAGATACCTACGAGTTTTTCTTCGGCCGCGGTGAGGTCCGCGCCCACGAGTTGCGGATCCACTTTCGTATATTGCTCGGGGAATGCCGCCATTAGGGCAACGCGGCCGATGTCATGAAGGAGGCCGGCCGAGAACATCGCCTCAGGCGCCGTGTCGGCCCGGCTGTAAACCTACCCGTGTTCCGTGCTCTCGACGACGAAGCAACGCTAGGTTTTCCCCTCGCCGGTCACGCTCAAGACTTCCGCGTATCGCATTTCGTCGTCGGGATTCTTCACCAATTTCGCTATGCCATTCCCCAGTAACTGGTCGCTCTGATAGCCCGTCGAAAGCTCGAATGAAGAATTCGCGTAGAGAACTTTGCCGCTCGAATCGGTAAACAGGAAATCTTCGGGGAATTGATCGAAGACGGAAGTGAGAATCGCGAGATGGGACTCGGAAAAGAAACTGTCTGTCGTAGAGATGTTCAATGCGAGCCGCTTTCCTCAATTGGAGGCCAGACTTCTACTTTCGGATTATATCCTTTCCCGAATTGCATCTCACATTTTCACTCCAGAAAAATCAAGGCGGGAATCCTGCGAGATTGGGGCCTGCATCCGATATGTGGATTGTTCCCGCCTCTTGGCGCCCGGCAAACCGCCTTATCCGCCGTCTCGCCACGAAAATCGGTGGGATATCTGGGCTAGAAGAGACTTTTGTTCTCTCGTACCCAGTCGGCGAGTAGCTTCGTTCCTTCTTCTACGGATGTCGCCGGACGCCAGCCGATATCCCGTTCGACTTTGCGGATGTCGCTGACGTAAATGGGTTGGTCGCCGGGGCGCCATTCGCCGTAGGTCACGGGTATGGCCGCGCCGAAGAGGCGTTCGAGAACGGCGCCGAATTCGGCCCAGATGGACATGGTAAATTCAGGGCCGCCGCCGATATTGTAGACTTGGCCCGATACGGCGTCCTTGTTTTCGATCATGGTGATGTACGCGTCGATGAGATCGTCGATGTATAGAATGTCGCGCACTTGTTTGCCGTTTCCGTAGATGGATATGGGCCTGCCCATGGCGGCTGCAATGACGAACCACGCGACCCATCCCTGATCCTCGACGCCGAATTGGCGGGTTCCGTAGATGCACGATTGCCGGCAAACGACGGTGGGGAGACCGTAGATTCTGGCGTAGTCGTGGAAGTATTGATCTGCCGCGCCCTTTGAACAGCCGTAGGGCGAGTGGAAGTCGAGCGGCGCGGTTTCTGGTATTCCGAGCGGATAGTCCCGATAGGCGTACCGTGTTTCCTCTTCCTTGATGGCGATGCTTTCCATGCCGCCGTAGACCTTGTTCGTTGACGCGTAGATCAGGAGAGGGCGCGCGGTGGACTGCCGCACCGCCTCAAGTAGATTGAGCGATCCCTGGGCGTTTACTTTGAAATCGTCCATTGGGTTGGAGACGGATGTCGTCACGGCGACTTGTCCCGCGAGATGGATGATGGCGTCCGCGTCTTCGTGCGCGCGGATGAGGGCTTCCATGGCGCGCATGTCGCGGACATCCAGGCGCTCGAACGCCAGGTCGCCGAACCCGCGGAGCCATTCCAGATTCTTGTCCGTGCCGGCCCGGCTCAGATCGTCTACGGCTACCACTTGGTCGCCCCGCTTAAGAAAACGGCACGCCACGTTGCAGCCGATGAAGCCCGCGCCGCCTGTTACAATAAGTTTCGCCATAGGAAAACGGAGGGGACTCCTCGGTAAGGGGACGGGCGCGTATTATTTCACATTCTCGCCCTTTGCTTCACGCCTGGCGGATGGGTACTGGCGAACCTGATGCAAGGCGGCCGCGGTTTCTTCGGCAAGTCCCCCTGCCGCAGGCCGAAGTTACAGACCCAAGTTATCAAGCGCGTCGAGTTGGCGTTGGCTGTAACCTCCCGTTGCGCGGCCTGGATTCCGCAGGACCTTATTGCCGAGCGGCGCGCGTCCCGCAACGCCGTCGGGGTAGCGAAGTTCCCCGGTTCGAGGGTTGTAGACGAAGGCTTTGCCCGATTCGGTGGTGGGCAGGGCACGCAGATAGGTGTGGGTTACCAACGCTTCCAGCGAGTCGGGATACCGCCGATTGTTCCGCGCGTACAAGTTGATCGCCTGGCGCACGGTTTGCATGGCCTGTTCATCCGTCGCGGTGACGCGCGGCGCTTCCGGCGGAGGGTGTGGCGAAAACGCGCCGGTTCGGGAATTGTAGTAATAGGGAGCGCCCTCGGCGTTTAGTGGCAGAATCGGCAGATGGGCCGGCACGAGGGAATCCAACGAGGGCGGGTATATTCCGAATTCCGACTGGTACATGCGGATCGCGCTCGATATCTGCGTTTCCCCCAGGGAGTCGCGCGCGTAGCCCAATTGCCGTTGGGCCGCTTTGGCGTTTTCCGCGGCGAGTTCGCCCTGGATGGCGGTTGTCGTGAGCACCTCGACGAAACATCCCGACAGTATTGACGCCGTTAAGGAAATCAAAATGAGTGGCAGCGCGCGTCTCATGACGTGGCCCTCAGTTTATGACTTTTCCGGTGGCCGGATCGTAGTGATACCGGGTCCCGTCGGGTTTTGTCGGAACCGACGGCAAGTGGTCCGGCACGAGATCTTCCAGTTTCTTGGGGAAAGTACCGTTTACGTTTTGGTACGATTGAATCGCTTTTTCTAGCTTGGGGCCATCGGTTTCACCGCGTATCGCGTCCAACTGGCGCTGTTTGGTTCCTAGTTCGTCAATGGGCAGCACCTTGCCGCTATCGCCGCAGCCGGACAGAATGGCGCAGACCGCGCACACAGGAAGCAGTCGCATGGAATGCCTCCTGGCTGTGTAGTATAGCACACGGACATAACTTCCGTTGGCGCCTCCAAACAGTCTGAAGGCGCCAACGGGATACGATGCGATTGTTAGATTTGGACCGGCGGCCTACGCGCCCGCGAAAGCAGCGGTTAACTCGCGGGCAACTTGATCGTCCGTTTCTCGGGGTCGCGCCGCGGTCGATAGATGATGGCCACGTGTCCTAGTATCCCGGCGATTTCCGCGCCGGCCTGTTCGGCGATGGCGTCCGTGATGGAGTGCTTCTCGTCCTTGTGTTCGTTGAAACGGACCTTGATAAGTTCGTGGGCCTCAAGGTTTACGTTTACCGACTCGACCAGAGTATCCGTAAGCCCTTGCTTCCCCACCAATACGAGGGGTTTCAGATGATGGGCCTTGCTACACAAAAACTTGCGCTGGCCACTGCTCAAACTCGCCATCGCCGCCTCCGGGAATGAGAAGACTGTAGCATGCGCGTCACACTAGCCTTCCGTAAATTGCTGCGCGGCTTCGATGGCCTTCGCGCCATATACCGTCGACGGCCCGCCGCCCATCAGGATGCTGACCCCTACGGCGTCGGCGATCTCGTCGAGCGTCGCGCCCGCTTTCACCACCGCGCGCGCGTGGGACACGATGCATCCTTCGCACCGAAGATGAACACCGATGGCCAAGGCGATAAGTTCTTTCGTCTTCCGGTCCAACGCGGCGTCTGCCATTACGCCCTTGTGCAATGCGCCGAATCCGGCCATAGGTTCGGGCGCGGCTTCGGAAAGGGAGCGGTACTCCCCGGATATTTCGCGGAATTTTTCTTTGTAATCGGTAGACATTGGCGCTGTTCCTCTCGATGGGTCAAGTGTTTTCCAGTTACTGGCTGCGGGGACCGAAGAAGGGGCGGGCATTCAGGATGTTCCCTCTCCTTTGTGTCGATGGGAGGCAGGGCCTTCAAACGTGTCTGGAGGAGCCACCCGCATGCAAGGATACAGGGGACTCAGCTGAATCTTCCAGTTTCGATCGGCTCCCCCATCGGCGGTTGACCTATGCCGGAAGTCTTCTCTCTGCCCAACGACCGCCGAGGCGGCGGTCCCACATTCAGATGATCCCCTTAACCTGAGCCGTGTTCTTTTACACAATTTGCCTCCGGAACGGAGGTGAGACGCTGTCCACCGAATCGGGGTTTGTTTTCTACGCTCCACAATGCGCTTCGAAAGTAAGTATGCACTGCGCCCGAGAATCGAAGCGGCGAATAACGTTAGAATGCGTTGGCGATAGCAAACGAGGAGATATACATTGCGAACGAAAGTGTCCGAAATATCCGAATTGGTTGTATTGGAACTGTCCAATATTCTGGCGGGTCCTAGCGTGGGGATGTTCTTGGCGGAGTTGGGGGCGCGGGTGATCAAAGTCGAGAACACGAACACCGACGGCGACGCGACCCGCAAGTGGAAGACGCCCACCGAGGACGAGGACACGGATATCTCGACGTATTTCTCGTCGGCGAATTGGGGGAAGGAATCGATTGCGCTCGACTTGCGGGCGGAGGGCGCGCTCGATGTGGTGTACGACCTTGCGCGGAAAGCGGACATCGTTTTGTTGAGTTACAAGCCGGGCGACGAGAAGAAACTGGGTCTCGATTATGAGACGCTGCGGGCGTTGAATCCGAGGATCGTCTACGCGCAGATCACCGCGTATGGCGGCGATGACCCGCGCGTCGGTTTCGATGCGATTATCCAGGCGGAAAGCGGCTTTACGTATTTGAACGGCGAGCCGGACGGTCCACCGACGAAGATGCCGGTGGCGCTCGTGGATATTCTGCTGGCCCACCAGTTGAAAGAGGGGATCTTCCTAGCGTTGCTCAAGCGAGAGCGAACGGGCGAAGGGTCCCATATCACGGTCTCGTTGCTAAAAGCGGCGACGGCGTCGCTTGCCAATCAGGCTGCGAATTGGTTGGTCGCCGGCGTCATACCGGAGCGCATAGGTTCGGAACATCCGAATATCGCGCCGTATGGGACCATCCTCAAGGCTTCGGACGGGCGCAAAATCGTCGTAGCCGCGGCAACGGAGCGTCAGTACAACTACCTGCTTGATGTCCTGGACCTTGGCCACCTGCGCGAGGACGAACGATTTACCACGAATCAGAATCGTGTGAAGAACCGATGGGAGTTGATTCCCCTGTTGGCTGAAAAGATGGAACTGCTTTCGTCCGATGAAATTGTCGCGGCCTTCAGCGAAAGACACATTCCCTTCGGTTTCGTGAACAACATGAAAGAGGTCTTCGAGCAGAAGGCCGCGGCGGAGTTGGTCGTCGAGGGGCAACTGCCGGACGGAACGCCGCTGCAGGGCATCCACACATGTGCCATCGAAGGGTCGTTGTTCGAGGCCGACGAGACGTTGGCGCCGCCGCCGAACTTCAATCAACATCGCGATGCGATTCTCGCGGACTTCTTGGGTTATGCGTCCGACCAGATTGAGGCGCTTCGGAAAGCGGGGGCTACGGCGTAGTTTGCCGGCCGGATTCACGGTTTACCGAGTGTCCGACGGTGCCGAGCCTGTCTGTTGTAGCGCATAAAATGCCCGCGCCGCGATCCCGATATCGTTGATACAAACGTAAAGAATAAGCGAGAAGTGCGGGATGGTGACCAGTAGTTCGAGGCGAAAGAAGGCCGCGCCGTTCGAGGCGACGGGCAGAATGAGCGCGAAGGGGACGGTGCCCGCGAGGATGTAGTAAGAAACGCGGTGGCAGCGGCGACCGATGTAGGCGCGCAGCAGGTTCGCGATTTGGAGCAGGTAATACACGATGACGAAATCGGCGAGGGTCCACAGAGTGCCTTCGATTCGCGTAAGCGCGAGATAGGCTTCGGGTGAGAAGGATTCGCCGGCGCGGCGTACGAAGTCGAGGATCATGCGGCGTCCTCCGCCCCCGAAAAGGCGCTCCGCAAGGCCCGGTAGCCAAGCGCGAGCGTGATGGCCGCAATCCACTCCAGCCCTACCCAGGCAGCGCCGGCAACGCGCAGGAAGAGATGAACGAAATTGCGCACGGGCGCGTTTTCTTCGTAAGCCGCCGACATGGACTCTAAGGCGTCCGGCGTCTGGGCCGAGGCGAGCCAGGGAGCCGCCATGATCGCGAGCGCCGCGAGCAATGCGAGTGCGATGCCCCGAGATTCAGTTTTCATGCCGAACCAATCGACGCAGGCGTGCGAAGGCCCTCACGCCCTGGAAGACGATGGCCGCTTCGAGGACTACCCACGCGGCTATAAACGAACACCAGACGGTCAGGTGTATGTGGGCGCGGCTAAAGTAGATCGCGTCGACTTTGCCATTTAGGGGCGGCTCGATGGCGGCCAACGCCGTGTGGATCGGCATGAGAACGAGATGCCGGCCAAAGGTGGCTGCGCAAAGAAGGGCGACGCCCCCAGCCCACCAGAATGCGCGGCGCTTCTCCGCGGGCGTGAGCGCAAAGGCCGGAGGAAGAGGCGTCGAACTAAAATGGCGAAGCGCCGCCGTCACCGCGAAAAGAATGACAACCTCCGCGCCAATCCAGAAGACTCCGGCCGCTTCGATGAGGCACTCCTGAGCGAATTGCCCGGAAGCGCGGAGAATGGCGTCAGCGTTTTCCATTGCTGGCGCGTCAGAAACGGTCGCACTCGATGTACGCGTCGATGACCGCTCGTTCGCCTTCCTTGCCGCCCATCGAGTTGCCGTGCTCCATGCCCATGATGCCCGTGTAGCCCTTGGCGTGGATGTGCTTGAAAATATTTCGGTAATTGATTTCGCCAGTCGCCGGCTCCTTGCGTCCCGGATTGTCGCCCATCTGGGAATAGGCGATTTCGCTCCACGCCATGTCGAGATTCGGGATGAGGTTCCCCTCCGTGATCTGCTGGTGATAGAGATCGTCCAAGATCTTGCAGGAGGGGCTGCCGACGGCTTTGCAGATCTGATAGCCCTTGGAAATCTTACTGAGGAACAGGCCCGGGTGGTTGCGGCGGGCGTTGAGCGGCTCCAACACCATCACGAGTCCCGACGGTTCACAGATTTCCGCGCACCGCTTGAGCAATTCGACCACCAGTACCGTCTGGTACTTCCAGGCAAGCCGCGTGTCGTATTGGCCGGGAACGACCGTACACCATTTCGCGTTGGCCCGCTTCGCCACCTCCACCGCCGCGCGCATGTGGTCCAAGACCATGTCGATAGTCTCTTGGTCGGTCGTCACGAAGGATTTCTGGTTAAAGTGCGGCAACGCAACAAACACGCCCATCTCCATCCCAAGCCGCCCCATCTCCGCCGCGATCTTCTCCTGCTGCTCGACGGACTTTCGGGGCAGTTGGTTATCCTCGAGCGCCACGAAACTCTCGTCTCGCATAAACTTGAGCTGGTCGATGAGATCCGCGCCCGCATGATTCTTGAACTTCCCCCAATGAGGCGCATATTTCAGCTTAAAGCGCCGCTCAGGCACCGTCTCCACCGCGGCCGAACCATCCAAACCCAAAGAAGCCACGGAAGCCGCCGCAACAGCCGCCGTCCCGGCCACCTTAAGAAATTCACGTCGCTGAATCATGGGAGCCATCCTTCCAATAGGAAACACATCGCAGGCCTCGCCATCAACCGAATCCTTGATCCAACCTCGACCAGGAGCGGCTCACCTACCCTAGAGCAAACCCAGCGCCACCGTCAAGCCGGGACGCAGCTCCTATTCCGCTTCCGCTACAAGACAGGAGATTCTTCACGGTCCCCCTCGAAAAAAACTTATCTAAGAGTTCCTATCACGCCGCCGGAGAATGGTTTCCGAGCCGCACTGTGAGTTCGCCAGCCCATCTACTGGTCATCGTCCCGAATCAACATGATGTCGTGGCGGACTTCTCCCTCTTCGGGAACGACTACTTCTCCGGTGTAGTGCAGACGCTGATTGCTCTCCGACAGTTGCGCTTTCGCCTCGACCGAATAGAGACCTGGTAGAACACTCTCAATCTGGAATGAACACTCATGGTTCTGTAAACTAAGATAGTACTGTGTCCCCTCTCCTTCGACGGGAGTCCGCAGCCAGACGCTGCACCGGCGTCATCCCGCGACCTCGGTGTGGATCTCTCCGGAGACCGATGACATGCCAGAGAAGAGATCAAAATCGACGACAGCGGATGCCCCCGATTCGATGTAGATGGATGACTGTTTGTGCAGGGACTCTCCCTCTTCGGTATCCACCCTTACTCTGATCAGCATTTCTCCCGAAGGCGCGGGTCCAAGTTCAAAAGCTCCCCCGCCGTCGAGCCGTCCTTTGATACGGCTATCTATGTGCCCGTCATCGCGGTGGATTGACGCAAATCCGCATGGCGCCGGTTCGCCGTCTAACCACACCGTGTCAGTGACGTAAGCGCCTCGCGGTAGGAGGAGTTGAACTCGTTCGGAACTGGGCCAAACGACAGACTGGACGCCGTAAGCAAAGTCTGGATGAACAGCCGCCAGTACGAGTTCCCCGCAATGAGAGACGCAATCTGAAAGTTTCCGTCGCTTCCGGCACGCGCGATGGGCCGGTACGGAGAACGATCGTAATACTCCAGCGTGCCTAAGTAGATCATCGCATCCGGGACGGCCGCTCCAGCTTCACTTACAACGCGGCCCCTCAACGCCCTGGTTTTGTTTAGATATGACGACATAGCGCCTTGGCCCGTCGCGGCGGACGGCGTAGGTTTTTCGTTGACCCTTGTCGATGTCGATGCCGATGCGGGCAACGTCTCGAACTGGCAGACGAGTGCGCAACTGGGGGGGATCGCCTGGCGAAGCGGGAACAACTGTGGAGATTCTCATGCCGGTCGTCAACGAGGCGTTGACGCATACGGATCCGCCGAACTTAGATGCCGTGGAGATTTTCAATTCAACTGCGGAAGCCATTGACATCCGGGGCTGGGCGTTGTCGGATAGCCGGGCGGTGCCTGTAAAAGTCCGCATTCCTTTCGACTCTAAGTTTGTCTTGGAGCCGGGCGCTTACGCGGTGCTCGACGAGACGGACTTCACCGACAATCCAGGCGTCCTCGACGGGTCGCCTTTGCCGGGATATCTCAGTGTGCCACGATGGCGCACTAGAAAATCCCCCGGCTATCCCGTTCGGCCCGTTCCATTGATGCCGGCGGAACCTGCACGTTGAGGCCGGCCAACTCTTCTTTCGCCAACTCGGGCAAGCGCTGAACGGTGTCAAGGAAGCGCTGGCTCTCTTCCGGCGCGATAATCCCTTCGGTAAGCGTCTCAAACTTCCCGATGTAGTCGTCCCGCTGGAACGGCCGCGCGCCGAGGCTGTGCGCGTTGGCGACGGCCATCTCGTCAACAAGCGTCTCGCCATTGTTGAATTCAATTTCCACACGCGCACCGAAAGCCTTCACGTTCGGATCGGGGTCGTGGTAGCGGCGCGTCCATTCGGGATTTTCGAGCGTCGAAATCTTATGCCAGAGTTCCACCGTGTCCGGACGCTGGGCGCGCTCCGGCGCGTAGCTATCGACGTGGTGCCACTTGCCGTCCTGCAACGCCACGGCGAAGATATACATGATGCTGTGATCAAGCGTTTCGCGGCTCGCCTTCGGGTCCATCTTTTGCGGGTCGTTGGCACCCGTGCCGATAACGTAATGCGTGTGGTGGCTTGTGTGCAACGTGATGCGCTTGACGTTGCTCGTATTCTCGACCTTCTCGCGCATGCGGAACGCGAGGTCGATGAGCGCCTGCGCTTGATACTCAGCGGAGTGTTCTTTCGTGTAGGTCTCCAAGATCGCGCGCTTGCTGTCCCCCGGGGCCGGCAGCGGGACTTCGTAGGATCCGTCCGCGCCGTCAAGCATGTAGGCGATTACACTGTCTTCGCCTTCGTAAATGGGCGACGGGCTCTTCTCCCCGCGTATGGCCCGATCGACGGCCTCGACCGCCAATTTGCCGGCATGGGCGGGCGCGTACGCTTTCCAACTCGAAATCTCACCTTTACGCGATTGGCGCGTCGAGAAGGAAACGTGCAGCGCCTGTTGGACGGCCTGGTATATCGTGTCCGTATCCAAACCGAGCAGCGTCCCGATGCCGGCCGCCTGCCCTGGGCACAGGTGCGCGATGTGGTCCTTTTTGTGTTCGTGCAAGCAGATGCCCTTGACGAGGTTGACCTGAACTTCATAGCCGACGAGGATGCCCTTGACTAATTCCGCGCCGGCGCGGCCCAACTGTTGCGCCACGGCTAGAATGGGCGGAATGTTGTCGCCAGGATGCGAGTATTCGGCCGCGAGAAAAGTGTCATGAAAATCCAGCTCGCGCACCGCTGTTCCGTTCGCCCACGCCGCCCACTCCGCGTCGAAACGCCGATCGTTCGGCATGCCAAAAACCGTCGCGCCGCCCGCGCGCGGATGGCCCAACGCTTGGCTCCGCGCGTTGGATACGGGACTGCGGTTGACCGAAGCGACCGCCACCGACGCGTTGTCAATCATGCGGTTGATAACCATATCCCGCGCGCCGGAGTCGACCGGGGAATCGTCCGTAGCCATGGCCGCCAGCTTCCAGGCGAATTGGTCTTCCTTGGCGAGAAGTTCCTTCGAAGGGTAAACGCGAATCTTATGCATGTCCACGAGACAGTATTCCTCTGAGTTAACGAGATGATAATTGGCGGAGGGAGATTACTTCCGATGGTACCAAATGAGGGTCCGCGGGCGCATCCGAAAACGCGGTGGGGGCCGGGGTGACGACCGGCATCATTCCCATCGGCACAAAAAGAACCCCCGCGCGGGGAACGCGCAGGGGCGAATTCTGGGGGGTATGGGCGGTACTACTTCCCGAGCAGTCTCTTCACGAGCATCCTTACCGGATCGTAAAACTCGTCCACGACGCGCTCTTTAAGTGGAATAATCGCATTGTCGGTAATCGTGATGTGTTCCGGGCACACCTTCGTGCAGCACTTCGTGATGTTGCACAAGCCGATTCTGTTTTCGCTCTTCAAGTCGAGCAGCCGGTCGTCTTCATCCAACGGATGCATTTCCAGCGCCGCGTTGTAGACGAGGTAGCGGGGCCCGATAAACTCCTCGTGCATGTGGTGGTCGCGCAGCACGTGACACACATCCTGGCAGAGGAAGCATTCGATGCATTTGCGGAATTCCTGGACGCGATCCACATCGTCTTGCTGAATGCGCCAGGTTCCGTCATCCGCGTCCGGCTCGCGCGGCTCAAACTTCTTGATGTGCTTTTTGACCTCGAAATTCCAGGATATATCGGTCACCAAATCCCGCATTACGGGAAAGGCCTTTATGGGCTCGATGGTCACGGGCTTGGTGAGGTCAAGGTCGCTCAGGCGCGTCATGCACATGAGTTTGGGTTTGCCGTTCACTTCGGCTGAGCAGGAGCCGCATTTGCCCGCCTTGCAGTTCCAGCGGACCGCCATGTCGTTAGCGGATTCTGCTTGGACTTGATGCACCGCGTCGAGCACGACCATGCCTACGGTCACATCGGTCTTGTAGTCCTTATAATCGCCGCCTTCTGCGGTTCCGCGCCAGATCCTGAAGGTTGCTTCGGCCATTATTTGTACTCCTCAATGAGTTGCTTCATCTCATCTGTCTGCTCGATAAGGGGCCGCTGCTCGATGGCCATCTCACCATCTGAGCCCTTCTTCAGTACGGTGTTCACTTTCGCGAAGTTTTCGTCCTTCTCCGGATAGTCTTTGCGGAAGTGGCCGCCACGGCTCTCTTTGCGTTCCATGCCTGAGCGCGCGATAGCCTCCGAAACGGTCAGTAGGCAATGCAAATCCAGCGCCGTGTGCCAGCCTGGATTGTACTCGCGATTGCCCATCGCCGCGACGCCGGCCGCGCGCTCACGGAATCCCTCGATGGCCTGCAGGGCTGCATTCATATCCGCCTCGTTGCGAACGATGCCCACGTTGTTCTGCATGAGATCCTGCAACTCGAACTGAATCTGGTATGGCCCTTCCGCGGAGGCGCCGGTGGATTCCTGGCGTTCCAGTGGCGCGAGCGCTTCGGCGCACAGGGCGTCCGCTTCTTTTTCGTCCAGAGCCGCCGCACCATTTTCCTTGGCGAATTTCGCGGCGTACTCGCCCGCGCGCTTGCCGAACACGACTAAGTCGGAGAGCGAGTTTCCACCCAACCGGTTTCCGCCGTGCAGGCCGGCCGCGACTTCGCCCGCCGCGAATAGGCCCGGCACCGTGGACATCTGCGTGTCGCCGTCCACATTGACGCCGCCCATGATGTAGTGGGTCGTCGGGCCGACCTCCATAGGTTCTTTGGTGATGTCGATCCCAGCGAGTTCCTTGAACTGATGGTGCATGCTCGGCAGTTTCTTTTTGATGTGCTCTTCGGAGTTCGGAATATGCTCCTTAATCCAAGCGATATCGAGGAACACGCCGCCATGGGGCGAACCGCGGCCTTCTTTGACTTCGCGGACGATGCAGCGCGCCACATGGTCGCGCGTCAGCAGCTCCGGTGGCCTGCGGGCGTCCTTGTCTCCCATCACGTAGCGCCACCCTTCCTCGGGCGTATCCGACGTAGCGTTTGTATACAGCGGGGGAATGTCATCGAACATAAAGCGTTTGCCTTCGCTGTTCGTCAGAATCCCGCCCTCGCCACGGACGCCTTCGGTGACCAGAATGCCGCGCACACTGGGCGGCCAGACCATGCCCGTCGGATGGAACTGGATGAACTCCATATCCTTAAGCTCGGCGCCCGAGTCGTAGGCCAGCGTGTGCCCGTCGCCCGTGTACTCCCAACTGTTGCTCGTAATCTTGAATGCGCGCCCGATACCGCCGGTCGCCAACACAATCGCCTTCGCTTTGAACAGGCGAAAACGGCCCTTCTCGCGCTCGTACGCCAAGGCGCCCGACACGCGGTCTCCATCCTTGAGAAGTTTCACCACCGTGCATTCCATGTGGACATCGATGCCCTGATGAATGCCGTGGTCTTGCAGGGTGCGGATCATCTCAAGGCCCGTGCGGTCGCCCACATGAGCTAAGCGCGGATAAGCGTGGCCACCGAAATTCCTCTGAAGGATGCGGCCATCTTTCGTGCGGTCAAATACCGCGCCCCAGGCTTCCAGCTCGCGGACCCGGTCCGGCGCTTCCTTCGCGTGCAGCTCCGCCATGCGGGGATTATTCACATATTGGCCGCCGCGCATGGTGTCGGTGAAATGAACCTGCCAACTATCGCGGTCGTCCACGTTGCCCATGGCCGCCGCCATGCCGCCCTCGGCCATGACTGTGTGCGCCTTGCCGAGCAGCGATTTGCAGACCAGCCCGACGGATACATCCGAGGCGGAGGCTTCGATGGCGGCGCGCAGCCCCGCGCCACCCGCGCCGATGACCAAGACGTCGTGTTCGAAAGTTTGATACTCGGCCATTAGAAAATTCTCCAGTCGCTCACGATTTCCATGGCGCATAGGCGCACGTACGCGTCGGTGAAGCCGACCCAAAGCAAACTCAACCACGCGAAAAGCATGTGGCGCTTGTTCAGGCAGGTCACGCATTTATAGGCTTTGAAACGCGTCGGATTGCCTGAGAGGATATCGCTGAAGCCCCCAACAAGGTGGCGCAAGGAGTGACAGCCAAGGGTGTAGCAACTCAAGAGAACGACATTGATGGCTAAGATTATGGTGCCCAGCCCGATGCCAAATTCTTCGCCGCCGCCGCTTTTCGCCGGAAACCAAAGCGCGTGCCACACGTCGAGCGACAAGAAGAAAACGAGCACGAGCGCGAGGATCAGGAAGTAACGGTGAATGTTCTGGACGATTAGCGGGAAGGAATTCTCGCCCCAATAGCTTTTGCGGGGCTCGCCAACGGTGCAGTTTAGAGGATCGCCCCAGAAGGCTTTATAGTAGGCGCCCCGATAGTAGTAGCAGGTCATCCGGAAGCCTACGGGCACCCACAAGATAAACACGGCGGGAGAAAACTTCAGCCATTCCGGCCACCAGGCCGGCTGGCCCGCGATCAGCGCATGAGGCCCGTCGCCAAATAGGAGCGGCGAATAGAAGGGGGATAAGTAGGGACCCCAATAATAATTCGCGCCCTGATAGGCGGCCCAAGTCGAATAGACGATGAACGTGGTGAATACCGTGAAAACAATGGCCGACTGCAGCCACCACGCGTCCGTTCGCGACGTCTTGCCGAAGGGCGTCTGTTTCAAACCCCCCACATAAGCCATACTCGATACTCCTTAGCCAGTTGCAGAAAACTAGTTACAGGCGAGCCTCACGCATTTGAGTCGACAAGACACGGAGACCCACGAAAACCGCCACCCCAGCCCGTTTCGTGTGCGAAAAGAATACCGAAAACGCACAGGAAAGAAATCCTCTATATTTAACCGCAAATCGGGATTTGTTGTCAAGAATTTCCGCGGGAATCGCGGGCAAATAAGGAAGCTCAGCGCGATGGTTTCTACCGGCGGCATAGTCCGGGCTAGATGTCCGTCCTCTTAACCCTCCCCTTGATCCCCTCTCTGGGGAGGGCCACACGGCCGTAGTGTATACTCGCAACAGAACGGTGCGCTCCCAGAGGAGGTAGCAATATAATTGTAGGCGTTCCGAAAGAAATCAAGGCTGACGAGAACCGGGTGGCGCTGGTGTCTTCGGGTGTGGGGGCGTTTATCACGCACGGGCATACGGTGTTGGTCGAGGCGGGCGCGGGGGTTGGGAGCGGGATTTCCGATTTGGCGTACCAGCAGGCGGGCGCGCGCATCGTGAAGAAGGCGGCGTCGATTTGGGAGCGGGCCGCTCTGTCCGCACGTATTCGCTGTTGAGGCGTTACGCCTCTTCGCGCGCGGCTGATACGACGTGTTTTGCTCGTTCGGTGAAGCGTTCCCACATGGATCGGACCCCTCTGCGGCCTGTTGAGTATTCCGTAACTATGTCACGGGTGCGGCGAGGCGATAACCTGAGCGAGATGGCGGGGGATTGTGACAAGAGTCAGAGGCTGAACTGAATGCCGACAGTCTCTACCCGGCCCCTCCCTGGTAGGGAGAGGGGTTGACCATTGATGTTGCCCGGAGCTATTTTGATTCGGAGAAGACCTGGGCGCTGAAGCGGTAGAGCTCGACACCCTCGCGCTCCCAGGCCCGGTCTTCGAGCCGCGCTTTCTTGCAGAGGGCGTCCAGGAATTCTTCTACGCTCCAGCCCCTCTCGGATGCCACCTGGGGCAGCAGCAATCCTCCCTTCTTCCCGTCCATGATGTAGAGGCCGTCGCGTCCGATGACGATGTTTTCGATCCGGTCGATCTTTCGGAAGGGGCTTCCCAGCTTGTCGCCCGGCCGCAACGCGGAGATTTCGATGGATAGATCGGATAGCTCGTCTCCGGTCACCGACGGAAACCGAGGATCTCTTGTAGCGGAACGGACCGCGCTGAGGCAGACGGCGTCCGCTAGCTGCTTAGACTCGGTAACGGCGCCGATGCACCCGCGCAACTTGGCGCCTTTGCGGAGGGTAACGAAGGCCCCAAGTTTCTGACGCAAGGTTTCCGTGAGTTCGAATTCGTCGAGGTCTCCGGTATCGCCGCCACCGAGGTAATGCCGCAACGAGGCGCGGGCGAGCTTGAGGAGAAGCGCCTCCTCGTCCGCGGTCAGGAACTTTTCTTCTTCGGAGCTCATCTTTTTGTGGCGCGCTCCTATAGATTCGGGGGAAATGCGCAGTCCGTCTATAGGGATTATACTGCGGAAAGATTTGGATGTCTCCAACGAAGAATTGGCGACCTTTTCGACCCCACTCCGAAGGCTTTCGATTAACTTTGTGGCACGGGCCTCCTGCCCGTGATTCATGGGCGGGGCGCCCATGCCGCATTGTTCCCCTGTTCCTATCCCAATTTCCCGCAAAACGGCTTCTGACCTGCAAAGACGGGCGGGGGACGCGCGCCCAGTCCATGGAAAAGGGCTCCGACCCCCTTTGGTTCCGGCTATGCTGGATTAGGAGCTAACCCGCATCGCCCTCTTGGAGTCGCGGTGGATGGTTCCGTATACTTTGGCGAATGGATTCTAACCATCCCAAACGAGTGCGCCGCGAGATCCTTCTGTATTTGTACGGCCGATACAGCCAAGAGCCCCTTCAGATGCTTACGCCGGAAGACATTCTTTCGGATACGTCTCTAGAACGCGACGATTTGGCTGCGAATACGTATTATCTGCACGACTCGGGGCTTGTCGAGGTGATGGTGGGCTACAGCCCGCCTCTGTTCGCGGCGGCGCGCATCACGTCGGCGGGAATCGATTTGGTCGAGGACGCGGTCGCGCTGAACGCCCGCTTTCCCACCGCGACGGAGGCAACCAGTCAGCGGGCGATGGGCGCCCTTGCGTGCGTCTTGGAGCTCGCGAGGGAAATCGAGGTATCCGCGCTCGACGGCGTTCGCCGTGACTGGCTCCTGGAGGATGTGCAACGACTGCGTGACGAGCTGCGCAAACCTATGGATCATTGGGACGGCGAGGCGATATGGAACGGGATCAATTGGGTGGGCCATTATTTCGAAGGTGCGCCCGAAGACCATCTGTCGACGTTGGCTCCACTTGCGAAGGCAGTGCGTTCGATACTCGGAGTCCGCGAGTCCACGGACGAGGAAGCGGAAGGAGAGTAGGCGTGCCGGATACGAGTTCAGCTATTCCGAGTGAAGGCAAACGCGCTCCTGCGTTTACGTTGCCGAACGAAAGCGGTGAAAAGATGCGTCTGTCGGATCACAAGGGCGCGGGGCCGTGGTCTATTTCTACCCGAAGGACAGCACCTCGGGCTGCACGGTAGAGGCGAAGGAATTTTGCGACCACATGTCGAAGTCTGAGAAGCTGGGCGTTCGGGTATTCGGGATTAGCCCCGATTCTGCCGCCCCGCACTGCAAGTTTATCGAGAAGCAGTCCCTTAACATCTCGTTGCCGATCGATGAGGGGCATGCGGTCGCGGGGAAGTTTGGCGTGTGGGTCGAGAAGAATATGTACGGTCGAAAATATTGGGGTGTCCAGCGCGCGACGTTCCTTGTCGATGGAGCGGGAAAGACCGCGAAGGTGTGGCCGAAGGTGAAGCCTAAGGGCCATGCGGCGGAGGTGTTGGAAGCGGCCAAGGGATTGTGAGGGGCTTCCTCGCTGACGCGCAGTGGGTGTGCGGCAGTCTTCAAAACGGATTGAGGAGCGCATGAAGGTTCGCGACGTCATAGAGGCCCTCGACGCGTGGGCGCCGCCCGCGTTGGCCTATTCGTGGGATAGGCCCGGCCTGAGCACCGGCGCGCCGGACGAGTCGGTCTCGAAGGTCTTGGTTGCGCTGACGGCGACTCGCGCGGCGTTCAACGCGGCGCGCAAGGCGAGGGCCGGCATGATCGTCGCGCACCATCCGCTTATCTGGGAACCGCTGACGACGTTGCGGAGCGACGACCCAGCGGCCCGGCTGTTGCTTGACATTGCCGAGGCCGGCATGGCGAGTTATTCGGTCCATACGAATCTCGATGTCGTCCCTCAGGGCGTCAATCACGCGCTCGCGGACCGCTTGGGTTTGGTCAACGTGTCCGCTCTTTTCCAGCCGGCCCACGCGCGGCAGGTCAAGCTCGTGACCTTCGTTCCCGATTCTCATGTCGACGTAGTGCGCGGCGCGGTTTGCGGGGCGGGCGGCGGGGTCATCGGCGAGTACTCGCATTGCTCTTTCAGCGCGCCAGGTACGGGAACATTCTTGCCTTCCGCCCAAACGAAGCCCTTCTCCGGCGCGAAGGGACGGGTCAATAAAGAGTCGGAACGCCGCCTGGAGATTCTCGTGCCGGGTTCGCGGCTAGACGCCGCACTTGCCGCTTTGAACGAGTCTCATCCCTACGACGAAGCGGCTTACGACATCGTGAGCTTGGAAAATATCGACCCGGAAATTTCGCTCGGCTTGCGGGGCACGCTCCGGAAACCGATGAAACTTGACGCCTTCGCCGAACACGTTCGCGCGGCCTTGCGGATCGCCCATGTCCGAGTCGTTGGGCCAGCGGCGAAACCCATCGAGAGCGTGGCCATCATGGGAGGGGCGGGCTGCGGAAGCACACCGCAAGTCCCCGGCGATATCGACGCCTACGTCACGGGCGACATCAAATACCACGAGGCGGTAGACGCCAACGAGCGGGGCCTGGCCCTCATCGACGCGGGGCATCACGGCACGGAAAGATGGATCGTCCCGGCCCTGGCGAAATTCTTGCGCGCCTCCGTGAAAGGCCTGTGCGCCGTCGCGTATATGGAACCTGACCCCTACCGGATCGTGGCAGGCTAGTCCATGCCCGTCGATTCGCTCAGCCTATCCACGCGAAACGTCGGGGAAACGGAAACCCTCGGCAAGGCCTTCGCCGCGCTCCTTCCCGAGGGCGCGCTGGTCGCTCTGATTGGCGAGTTGGGCGCGGGCAAGACCTGTTTCGTCCGCGGTGTTGTTTCCGCGCACGGCGAACCGAACGCAGTATCGAGCCCCACCTTTACGCTCGTCAACGAGTATCCGGGTGCGGTCCTCGTCCGTCACCTTGACCTCTATCGCCTTGGCGGCCTTGAAGAGATCGTCGATCTCGGCTACGAAGAATTATTCGACCCGCGCGAGGGCGTCACGCTGGTCGAGTGGGCCGAAAAGGCCGAAGGCCTGCTCCCCGCCCAGCGCGTCGATGTCCGGCTCGAACATGTTCAAGAGGACGAACGCCGCATCGAGATCGTCAACCGCTCCCTGCTCCAGCCCGCCTGGCGGGAACGGCTGTCTTCGCCCGGCCTGAAGTTGTAACGTGACGGTCGACAAAGAGGCATCTCCGCGTACTCCGCGGAGATGTTTTCGTGTTGGCCTTGCGCTTTGGCTGTCTGAACGGACTAGTGGACCGATTCGCGATTGGCGGCCATTATCTGTTCGGGAAAGCCAACTCCCTTCACGTCATCTTGAACGAAGTGAAGGATCTCTTCGACCGAAAGACTCAACATTAGCAAGCGATTCGTAGCTCACATGCAAGCGAGAAGATAATGTCCCATCAGGTCGAATCAGACCACTAGGAGTTTCGGGGGATGGAAAGAAGGCCTACTCGGCCGTGGCGGGCCGAAGCCGTCCGAAGCTCGTGATTGTCGATCTGCCGGACTCGTTTTAGCCCGTGATCGTTCCCGAACAACGCTCGATCAAGGACCGGAAATCCTGGGATTGACCCGCGGTGGCTTCTATCATGATTCGGTGGCGGGCGTCGCCGATTCGGCGGCTGAGGTCCAGTTCCCCATCGTATACGCTGCCGGCCGCCGCAAGGAGTTGTTCGTGGACTTGTCCATTCGTTTCCTCGTCGTTTGGCGCGTGAAGGCGGTCGTTCACGATGAAGAGGAACTTTCCCGAATCGAATTCGAGGCGGCCTTCAAATTCCGGCTCTTGCTGCAATTCGACGCAAGCCGTGAAGGCGTATTTCATGCACAACTTCATCCGCTCTTGCAGCGAACCGTCGAGCGGTTGCTTTTGATGAAACAGAAGCCCCATGCGCCCCTCACCGTAGTCCACACTCACGTTGTGTTCGTGTGCGACGAGAATAATGCCCGGCCCGTTGTGGATGTGGCTGTAGTCGGCCACGTCGATGAGCGCGCCGGGAACCGTATGTTTCTGAATCCAGCGCTGAAGCACCGGCATGAAGTCATACGGCGGAATGTCTTCGCCTTTCTTGACGAAGACTTTGATGTCCATTTGTTCTAAACCCTGCATGGGGCAATTCGTCCTTATCTTTATCGTTAAAAGCGGCGGCGTCCGGTCATGCGCTGCCAAGGGGAACAACAACGGAAGTTGTATCCCAACGGAACAGCAAATCAGCGCCTTCGCTCGCGTCGTCAAGTGCTATCGTAAAATACTCGAGGCCTATACCCAATTCTTCGACCGGCGCCTCGACCCGGAGAACGTCCATGCCGGCATCGTAATCGAACGCTCCCCATTGGTCGGCGTTCTCGTTCAGAATAACCGTCCACGATTCCTTCGCGGGAACTGTGAACAAGCCATAGGTTCCGGCGGCGAGCCGTTGGCCCCCAAAAGTGATCTCCCGATCCACCGAGAAGGTCGTCGCTTCGTTTGCGCCGGTTCTCCACACCTCGCCGTAGGGAACCAACCCGCCAAAGATCACGCGCCCCTTACGCTGCGGCTGACAGTATACAATCTCAATCTCCGCGCCTCCGACGATGGCAACGACGGTATTGGTCGGGCTCGGCCGTTCGGTGAAATATATTAGCGAGATGATGGCAATGTCGCCAACAAGAATGATGGCAATCACGCCGAGAATCGTCGCGTGCTTTCGCATCGAGTTCTCCGGCCGGACCTAAGCGGGCCCAGCAGAGATTTCCTGCTGTAACCGGTTCTGGCAGGCGTGCGCGGCCTCGATAAATAGTTGCGCCTCTTCGACTGCTTGCCGCGCGGCATCGGGTGTCACCGCGCCGCCATCCCGCTCGTGCCGCCGAAAGAGGTAATTGGCGAATTTTCCCTTGGCGAATCTGTCGTAGAACAGCTCCGTGTCATAGAAGCGCTTGCGGAACTCGGACACGATAGCGTCTGGGGTGTTGGGCACGTCGAGAAACTCTGTCTTGACGAGCGCCATCGCGGCGGACACCATGGCCTGATACGCCATCTTGTCCGCTGCTTCCATCTGGTTTTCGTCGAGAAGGATCTGCGCTTCAAATGCTTCACGCTCGGCGGAAGCGAGGTTGAAATCAACGAGGGAGATGACTTCGCCCGCGCATTCGCCCACACCGCGGTCGCCGTGCGTGTATTCTCTCGGGTCGCCCCAATCGGAGTAATACGATGGATCTTCCTCGTAAGCCGGCACATGCATGAACGGTTCCAACATGGCCTTCAGCTCACGCTTGCCGAGGCGCGTGATGTAATCCTGAAAGCTGTCGCCCTTCGTTCGCTCGTCCGTGTAACGCTTCGTAATCAGGTCTACAACCGCGGGTATGTTCTTCGACGGAACGGCGGCGACGCCGAGCCCGTAAGCGCCGCCGTTCTCTTCCCACTTGCCGCCCAGGATGATTTGGAAGTGGGGAACGGAACGGCCTTGAATGTTCCGGTTGACGCCGTAGAAGCCGATGTCGGCGATGTGGTGCTGCCCGCAGGAGTTGAAGCAACCGCTGATCTTGATGTGCAGGTCGCCGATGGCTTCATCCAGTTGGGCGTTCCGTTCGCGCAGACGCCGGCGCAGCTCGGCGGCAAGGCCGCGGCTCGACGATATACCCAGTTTGCATGAGTCGGTACCAGGGCACGCGGTAGCGTCGACGATGGTGCCGGCGCCGGACTCGTTCAACCCGATGACGCTAAGTGCGCGGTAAAGATCCACCACGTCTCCCTGACTCACCCACCGACAGAGGAAGTTCTGGTCGACAGTGGCGCGCACGGTATCGCCGCAGTATTTCCGGGCGATGTCGGCGAGGCCCCGCATCTGCGTGGCGGAAAGATCGCCCAAGGGCAATGTAACGCTGACCGCCGCGTAGCCCTTCTGCCGCTGGTCGTAGACGTTAGTCTCTCGCCAGAGTTCATAGCCCTCGGGCAGGTCCGCACCGTCCGGCGTCGTGGCCGGCTTCAACGGCTCCTCCTTATACGCCGCGAGAGTATCGATATAGGCGGTCCACTTCGGATCCTCGGGCAGGATGGCCTTCTCCTTGAGAACCTCCTCGCGGAAGGCCTCGAGGCCCATCTTCTTCACGAGGAACTTGACGCGCGCACGCGCACGATTCTCCTTTTCGCCCAAGCGCGCGAAGACCCGCCCGATCGCGTGCGCCAGCGGAAGCAGTTCGTCTTCGGAGACGAACTCGTCGAACACCTTGGCGGGAAACGGCACGGCGCCCAGCCCGCCGCCGACGTAGAGCGTAAACCCGCGCTGGATCTTTCTGTCCACTTCCCGCTCAACCGCAAGCGCTCCCAAATCGTTCATATTCGTCAGGCCGCAGGCGTGGTTGCGGCAACCGGAGAAAGCGATCTTGAACTTGCGGCCGAAGCCTAACTGATCGGGGTGGCCCAGAAAGAACTTGGACATAGCCCTGGCGTAGGGCGTGACGTCGAATACCTGATCGGTGCAGACGCCCGCGTAGGGGCACGCGGTGACATTTCGCACGGTATTTCCACAGGCCTCGGCGGTCGTAATTCCCACGGCGGCGATGCGCCGCATCACATCGGGCGTGTTTTCGATATGGACGTAGTGCATCTGAAGATCTTGGCGTGTCGTGACATGCAACACACCCACGGAGTATTCCTCGCACACCTCCGCCAAGACGTCTATCTGCTCCGCGGTTAGGCCGCCGTACGGAATCTTCAAGCGCGACATCCCAGGCGCGTCGAAGAAAGTCTCTGGGCCCTTGGTGATATCGCGCGGGAAGTTAATCTTCTGCGTCTGGATGCCGTCATGCCGCTGGCCATTGTCGTAGCGCTGACCGTAGGCGCCGCGGCGAAGGCGGGTTTCGGCGAAAATCTTCTCGTCGAGTTTGCCCTCCCTGCGCAGCCGAATCTGATGATCGAAGATATCGATCTCGCGCGCCAGATCTTCCGCCGTCGAATCGCCAAGCTTCTCTTTCCAGGATGTTGCCATGACACCACCTTTTGATGTTGTTTCCACGGAGGGGACTTGTCCCCATCTAAACGTACTCGCCTCGAATCCAGAAGAGGAGAGGGCGAGCGCGCCCAGGATGAAATACTTCTACTATTTCTCTCGTTCCCACGCAGGAGCGTGGGAACGAGGCGATCAATCTACTAGTACTTGGGCACGGAGGAATCGACGAGGTCGGACCACGCCAATATACCGCCTTCCATGTTGAGTACGTGTTCGTAGCCCATGTCCTTCAACATGACCTGAGCCTTCGCACTGCGCCCACCCATCTTGCAGTGGACAACGATGTCGGCGTCCGGGTTGAGTTCGTCGAGCCGCGAATCGATTTCACTCAAGGGAATGAGCACCGAGCCGTCGATTCGGCATATGTCGTACTCGTGTTGCTCGCGCACATCGACCAAGATGAAATCGTCGCCCCGATCCAAATGAGCTTTCACTTCGGGAGCGGTAATCGAGCCGTTTTGACTCAAGGCCGCCTCCTGCTCTTGGGCTTGCGGGATTCCGCAGAACTCCTCGTAGTCGATCAGTTCGGTAACCGTCGGATTCTCTCCACAGATGGGGCAATTCGGATCCTTGCGTAGCTTCAGTTCCCGGAAGGTCATCGCCAGCGAGTTAATCAGCATCAGGCGCCCCAGCAGGGATTCGCCTTCGCCCAATAGAATCTTGATGCCTTCGGTCGCCTGGATAAGCCCAACGAGGCCAGGCAGAATTCCCAGCACTCCGCCCTCGGCGCAACTGGGCACCATGCCCGGTGGCGGCGGCTCGGGGTACAGGCAGCGGTAGCAAGGCCCCTTTTCCGCGTAGAACACCGACGCCTGGCCTTCAAAGCGGAAGATGCTTCCATACACGTTCGGCTTCTTGAGGAGCACACAGACATCGTTCACCAGATAGCGCGTCGGAAAATTGTCCGTGCCGTCAATGATGATGTCGTAGTTTTTCGCGATCTCCATCGCGTTCTCCGAGGTGAAGCCCGCCTCGTAGGTCTCCACCCGCACATGAGGATTCAGCGCGACGATCGACTCTTTCGCGGATTCGATTTTCGAGCGGCCCACATCGTTTGTGGTGTGGATGATCTGACGCTGCAAGTTCGACTTGTCCACCACATCGAGATCGACTAGGCCGAGGCGTCCGACGCCCGCCGCTGCGAGGTAGAGGGCCAACGGCGAGCCAAGCCCGCCCGCACCGATAAGCAGAATGCTCGAGGCCTTGAGTTTCTTCTGCCCTTCCATACCCACTTCGGGAAGGATCAAGTGGCGGCTAAACCGTTCGATCTCGTCGTTGGACAGATCGACCCCTTCGGTGGATATATCGAGGATCCCCGTGCCACCGGCCACGGCCGGCACGAGCGTAATCTCGTCGCCTTCGACGACCGCCGTCTCGTCGAGATTCAAGGAGCGAATGTTCTCGTCCTTCACGTATACGTTGACGAAATTGCGAAGGACGCCATCGTCGGTAAAGAGATGGGTCTTGAGCGTCGGAAACTCGTCGGCAAGATTCGACAACACTTCTCCCACCGTCCCCCCGCCAAGCTCGACGGAGTCGGTGTTGTCCGCGTACTGCCGCAACGCAGTCGGTATAAAGACTTTCACTGGCATGCATCTGCTCCTCTGGCCCGCTTCGCTAACGGTGGGCCCGCGCAACCTGGTGGCCGCGGCGTTAACTCCGTTCGACGATGTCCTCTTCTCCAAAGGTCTGGCGATCTTCCTGCAATACCCACGAGGTCATCGCGTCGGCCTCGCCCGACTTGATGGCAACAATCACGTAGGAATACCACGGCCACGCGTGCTCCAAATCGTACTGTGACGGCCGCGCCGGGGCATCCGGATGCGAATGGTAGAACCCAATAATATCCAAGTCCTTCTCACGGGCCGCCTTCTCGCCACGCATAAAAGCTTC
The DNA here is from genome assembly GCA_964401695.1 of uncultured Nitrospirales bacterium. Taxonomy (GTDB): domain Bacteria; phylum Hydrogenedentota; class Hydrogenedentia; order Hydrogenedentales; genus JAPYPO01. The sequence goes on along the minus strand of CAYNZS010000014.1, from coordinate 1,429 downwards.
CGGCGTTATAAGGAAACGATTATATTGCGCCTTGTCTTCCCTGTCATTGTCGGCGCTTTTCAATTCCTCCACGCGCCGGGAGTCGCCATCCACCTTGCCCAGCATGAACCCGCAGCATTCGTTCGGAAACGCCGCCTCGCCATGGCCGCGAATCGCCTTCACATCAGCCGCCGAAATTTCTATCGCCATCAATCCGTCTCGTCCCAGAACTGAAAATCAAGGTACTTGTGGCCGCTATCGGGCAACACCGTCACCACCGTTCCCGAAGTCAGATCGTGCGCCACCTGAAGCGCCGCCGTCACAGCCGCCCCCGCCGAAGGCCCGGCGAGAATACCCTCTTCACGCGCCAGCCGCCGCACCATTGCCTGCGCGTGTTCCGTCTGGATCCAAATATTATCGTCAGCCAAATCGTCCAAATAAATTTCGGGGACCAGCGCCGTCGGGAGGTGCTTCATCCCCTCCAGGCCATGCATGGGAGAATTCGGCTGAAAGGAGATAAGTTTAATGTTTTCATTCATTCCTTTCAAGAACGCGCCGTTGCCTCGGAACGTGCCCGTCGTGCCGAGCCCCGCAACAAAGTGCGTGACCTCTCCACCCGTCTGCCGCCAGATTTCGGGACCGGTCCCGTTGTAGTGGGCCATCCAATTCGCGTCGTTGCTGTATTGGTCAGGATAGAAGTGCGCATCGGAGTCCGCTTCATAGATGCGAATCGCTTCCTCGATCGCCCCGTCGGTCCCGAGAGTAGGATCCGTCAACACCAATTCCGCCCCATACGCCTCCAAGATCCGCTGCCGAATCGGGCCGATGTTCTTCGGAACCGTCAGCTTCACCCTATACCCCATCGCCGCGCCAATCATCGCGTAGGCAATACCCGTGTTGCCCGAAGTAGCATCCAGCAACACCTTGTCCTTCGTCAGCCGCCCAGTCTTCACGCCATCCAGCACCATGTTCAGCGCCGGACGATCCTTCACCGACCCGCCAGGGTTAAACCATTCCGCCTTAGCAAAAATCCGAACCGGAGCAACCTCCTCAGAAATCTTCGACAACCCCAGCAACGGAGTATTGCCAACCGACTCGATAATACGAATCGCCCGCTCCGAAAGCCCATCGGGCAACGGCGCAGAACTCTGAGATTGAAACTCCCCGGCCATAGAAAATATTCTAAAAACGATAAGTTAAGTCAGGATTAGATGGATACTCGCATATTGTGCCTGAATAATGGGGAGAAAGGCAAATGCCCATACACAGAATTGACCTGAGAGCCAATGCTCACTGCAGAAGATTGAGTATGTGCGCTCAGGCGCGCTGACTTTGCGGGCACACACACCGCGCTCTTCCCTTTCAGATACCCCATGGTCATGGCCACGCTGTACCTGGGTGGAATGCTCAGCAGCATGTGGATGTGGTCGGGCATGGCATTGCCTTCGGC
>CAYNZS010000013.1:0-30128 GCA_964401695.1 uncultured Nitrospirales bacterium | reverse complement strand
CTTCAATCTCATTGGCTCCGGTCGCCGACGGGTCCATATGGGTAATCTCGGATGAGATCACAAGTGTTCCTTAGGAACTCGACACTTCCGTGCCTGGGTAAATTGTGAATATCGACCCTCCCCCAGCCCCTCCCTGGTTAAGCGAGAGGTTAGGGGAGGGGCGAATCTGCTAGGATCTTCATGTTCTCGCCCACGCCTCTTCTCCGGGGCAACTTGGCAATCGCGTCGGAGCCAGGCGAGACCGATTAGAGCGAGTCAACCTTCTTCATGGCGACCCGCGCGGGAGCGGTTTCGCCCAGCTTTTTGGACAGGTTGCCCAGATTCACCGCGCAGGCAATATATCCGCTGCGCTGAGCGAGGATAAGGCTTTCGCCCCGGCCGACGTCTCCGTAGGTTACGACAATAGGCGCGAAGAATTGAGCGCTGCCGATGGTCACGTCTACGCGTTCGCCCAATTCGAATCCGGAATCGAGCAAGTTCTCGGGCAGAATATTGGTCACCATGTTTCCGTATTCGTCGACCCGGACTACACGGCCAACGAGCGCGCCGTCTTCGAGCCCCACCTTGCCAAGGTCCAGCTCGCGTATTTTCTTGAGTGCAGGTCCAACGTCACCGACGCGTGCGCCGCCGGCCAGCTTGCCCGCGAGCGGTCCGAAGATATCGCGGCCGTGGAAGGTGTGCGAACCGCCTTCGGGCCTCCAAAAGTCCGGGTTGACGCTGGCATGCAAGGAGACGACGCCATACTGTTCCGCCACCCGCGTGAGCAAACCATTGTCAGGCGCCACAAAAATCCGGCCGTCCTTCGTCTCCATTACGATGGCCGGATGCTTGGGGCTATTCGTCGGGTCAACGACGCAGCAAAAGACAGTCCCCTTTGGAAATTCGTCCGCGATTTCGGCGATACCGTAGGCGGCGCCTACGGTATCGCCCTTGGCTATGGAGTTTGTGATTGCGTCGATCTTCGCGTCCTCGAAGACCGTGTACAGCGAGCCCTTGAGTGCTCCGACCTGTATCGAATCCGCGCCGTAATCCGTCAGGAGCACGACGAGCCCGTTCGGTGTAACACCGGCCGCGGCGTCGCACGCCATGGCGGCCAGCAGTAACGCGACCGCGCCCGTCTTCCTATTCATCGTTTCTCTCCCTTTTCAGCACTGGCAACTCCAAACCAAGTAGAACACGTCGAAATACCGCGAAGCAATTCGGCCGTGTCTCAGCCCCAAACAAACACGCTCAGATGGAACTCCATCGGCGCAACACATCGTACAAGACGACGCCGAAGGCCGTGGCCACATTTAGGCTGTTCTTATGGCCCATCATGGGGATTTGGACAACGCCATCGCAATGGCCGAGGACGCGATCATTGATCCCCGCTACCTCGTTCCCGAATACAATTGCCACGGGCCGGGGCCAGTCGAATTCTTGGAACGGCACGGCGTCGCCGGTCACTTCGACGGCGATCCTCGCCACACCCGATTCTCCCAGACCCCGAAGGACATCCGTGGTCCGTTCGGCATAGGCCCAAGGCACGTAGTCGAAGGCTCCCAAGGCCGTCTTTTCCAGCTTCTTATGGGGCGGATGCGCCGTCATCCCACACAGATGAATCCGTTCGACGGCCCCTGCGTCCGAGGTGCGGAATATTGAGCCTACATTGAAGGCGCTACGGATGTTGTCGAGCACGACGTGCACCGGATTTCGTGGGATAGGCGGAATCTCTTCCGGGCTCAGGCCAGAGTAATGCGGCTCAAGTTCGTTCATTGCTTCCTTTCTGTTAGGCTGACGCGCGAGGGCAGTAATTCGCGGAGGCTTGGACGACCGTAATACTATGGGCATTTTCACGGCACCCGTCTCGACGAAACGCCTAGCGGCCTTGACCCGGACGCTGGCGCAAACCCAAGCGGCGGGCATCGACATCGTCCGCGCCATCGAGCTTCACCGCGCGACCCGTCCCGGCCACGGTATGAGCGGCCTCTGTGCGGACGCCGCCGACCGCTTGCGGTCGGGCCACACCTTAGCGCAGGCCTTCTCCTCCCGAGCTGGGGCCTTCCCGCCGGATTTCATCGCCGCGCTCGCGGCAGGGGAACGCGCGGGCCAGCTGGCCGAAGTGTTCCGCCATCTGAAAGCCCTCTACGAAGAACGCATCGCGTTGCGCCGCGTCATCATCCGCCAGTTTACTTGTCCCTTCTGTCTCGTCATCATCGCCCTGTACATTATACCGGCTTGGAAGGGGGCATGCTCACTAACGAGGATCTCGCCACCTTCGCGAAGCAGTACGCATGGTCTCTTCGATGGGACGCCGTCTACGTGGCCTCGACTGTCGTAATTGCCGCTGTACTCGAGTGGCTTGGTATTGTGCGGAGCATCCTCGCGCCCGCCTTACTGTTTCTTTGGCCCCTCGGATCCGTTCTGAGAAAACTCGCTTTGGCCCGGGCCTTTCAGTCGGTGGCGCTCCTCATGCAATCTGGAATCTCGAACGCGCAAGCCATAGCCCTGGCCGCGCCCACCTGCGGCAACCGCCTAATCGAGCGCAGACTCACGTGCGCCATTCCAGCGCTCTCCGAGGGGACGCCATTCACCGAAGCCGTCCACCCCCGTGTAATCATCCCGCCGGTTCACCTGCCCGTCCTGCAAACAGCCGAACGCTCCGGCACACTCGACACCATGCTGGCCACGGCGGCAACAGACCTGAATCGGGAGGCGCCCCGCTCGGCGCGAATGTTCGTCTCGATACTGGAAGTACTGCTCATTGTGGGATTCGGATTTTCCTTCTTCCTATGATTCTATGAACAAGACCGTGCGGCAGCAGAGGTCTTGTCAATGGAATCCAGAAGGACTTTATTCCGATCGGGACCAACGGCTGGACCTGTTCTGCAAGATATCCGGGCTAGATGGCCAGCCCTGGTGGATTGACGACCATCTCCTGCGTGTACGCCGTGCGTTTCTGGAGGGCCAGGAACAGCGCGGCATCGGCGATGTCTTCCGCTTGGACAATCGTCTCGGGGTCTTCGTTCGGAAAACTCTCACTTCTCATGCGCGAAGCCGTCGGGCCAGGGCAAATGACGTGCGGACGGATGCCCTTGCTCAAATATTCGACCGCCAGCACTTTGGTGAAACCGTTCACGCCGTGTTTGGACGCCGTATACGCTGAGCGGCGGGTTACACCGCGGATGCCCGCGAGCGAAGAAACGTTGATGATGATGCCTTCCTTGCGCTCAAGCATCGAAGGCAACGCACACTTGGTGCAGAGGAAGGTGCCGCGCAAGGAGACATCCATAACCGCATCCCATTCCTCGACGGCCAATTCGTGTGTCAGTTCGCGGGCAATGGCGCCCGCGTTGTTGACGAGTATGTCGATTCGGCCATAGGCTTCCAGGGCCGTATCGATGAGGTTCTTCGCGTCCGTCTCCTTTGCGACATCGCATTCGACGGCAAGCCCGCCGACCTCACGCGCGACCCGGTCGATCTCGTTCTTCGAGCGCGCCGCGCACACAACCTTCGCGCCCTCCTTGGCATACGCAACGGCAATGGCTTCGCCAATACCGCGCCCTGCTCCGGTGATAACGGCTACTTTGTCCTTGAGTCCCATGGTGTTCCTTCTGCGTTTGACTCGAGCGAGCGTCTGACGAAGACCGGCTCAGAACCGTGTCGGAATTCTCATGGATTACTTCCTTATCCCAGTCTTCCGCGAAGCGGGTCCGTTCTCCTAAGAAACACCTGTCTATTGTTTCCGGTTGACGCTGTTTGAGGTGGGTGTGACACCGCGAAGGTCCTCGCTCGTTCGACCCCCCTCAACCCCTCCCTAAAACCAGGGAGGGGGATTGACCGCTCGATTTGGCTCAAGTACGCTCGCGAAAGTGGTACACTTAACCCTCTCTCCCTGGTTTAGGGGCTTTCCAATAAAGTCCAACCGAGTGGGGCGAGGCAGTTTTTCAATCGAACTTCTTGTCACCTGAAGCAGAGATCGTTCAATGTGGTCCATTTTCGGGAGTCGAATTTTTCCCCGCGCCGCCGGTTTTTGGCTTTCTGTACTTCTTGGAAGGTCCCTTTAGGGAAGGGCTGGGGGAGGGTCGACCTCCCCCAATCCCCCGCAATCTCCCAAGAAACACTTTTGCTCAGATCCTCCTGGTGCACAGGCCGCGATGGGTAGACCCGCACCGCCTAGTTTTCAAGATGGATATTCACCAACGGCTTGAAGGGATCGAAAGACTCGTTCATGGTCCACGCCATCGCCCGCAGCAGCATGATACGGAAATAGGGGTCGTTGAACGCGAAGAAGTTGTGGCCAAGAATCGTGCCGAAAACCTTGCCCTTGCCTACTTCTTTCGTCCAGGCGACCGGCCATGCCTTGCCGTCCATTCCTTCGGGTCCAGGCGGAGCGTCTTGCGGGTAATGATTTCCGATGGGGCCTTCCGCGGTCCCCAGGATAGTGATTTCCGACTGGTCGCCAGTCAAAGGCCAATACAACTCGTCATGCAGATCGAACTTGGCCGGAAAGCCCTTGAAGATTTCGGAGTTCTTTCCCTCGGCTGTGAGAGTCGTCGTAACGACGAAGCCGGAAGAGGTGGGCTGTTCTTCGGGAATCCCTCTTCCCCAAGCCAGTCCGATGCGCTTCGCCAGTTCCACGCCCGAGCCCTCGTACACGGCGAAATGGAGAAAAATAAAACCGCCGCCGCGTTTCTGAAAGGCATCTATCGTATCGTAATCCCAGACCGATCGGATATCGCCTTCGGGCTCCGTGCCGTCATCGAACCCCGTGGCGCCATCACTATGAGGCATCAAATAGAATACGATCAGATCGGCTTTATCCCATTGCTCCTGTGTGGGCCAGTAGTAGACCGGAGTGATCGTGACGCGCGGAACGTGAGGCAAGAGATCGTAGCAGTAACGGTCCATGGCATAGACGTATTCGTGGCCATACCACCAGCGGTCGTGAAACTGGTCGATGCCCCATACCCAGAGTATGTTCAGGTCCCGGGAAGGCTCCTTCTGCTCGATGGGTCCCATGATGCGCTGGACATCCGCAGGATCGCGTTCCTGTGCTTTCTGCCACGGCAAATTGAGCTGCGATAGCGCTTGGCTATTGGCCTGGCTAATTGCGAGGAGCGCCAGGAGCCCAATCGCAAGCCCTCGGGTCATTGTGCGAAACGTAAACATCATTCCCTCCTTTTGGCCGCATTTTCGTATAAACCCGTCGACGACAGCCGCCGGTGGGATTGGACCAGCATAGGTGAGGTGACCGGCGTAGTCAACCCATCGTTTTCCTCTCAAGGCGGCTGTCGGGTCAGAAGATCGGATCTCTGAGATAGACCTGGGAGGGATCCTGGTGTTTGATCGTTTCGACCTTGGTGAACGTGCCGGACGCGATATCGAGTACCTGTTGCAGCAGCTTCTCGCCGGCCGATTCGATGGTGTCGGTACCATCGAGGACGGTGCCCGAGTAGAAGTCTATGGACGAGGTGGATCGGGAAAAGGTCCCAGGGTTCGCCGTTGTCCATAGGAGCGGGGCGACGACCCCTGGGCTCGGCATCAGCAGCATGTCGGAATTGCTCCGTCCGAATCCGCCGCCGCCCAGTTGGAACAGGAGCAATTGGGCGCCGGAGGCGGCGTAGCCGAAGTAGATTCCAACGCCCGGATTGTTGTCGAAGAAGTAGAGCCCCTTGCCTTGGGGCCTCTCGCCGTACTTGAGGACGCCCTGGATGGGCGCCGACCCGGACTTGCAGATGGCCCCGAGGGACTTTTCTTCCAGGCTCGATATGCCGCCGGCTATGTTGGCGGGGATGGGGTTCATGGTGCGGATGTCTTCGCCGGTGGCCTTGGCTTCCTCCTCGATGTCATGGGCTACTTGCAGGATGTCCTTGGCGACGCCGTCGTTCACGGCCCGTTTCGCCAGCACATGTTCGGCGCCTACGATCTCGGTGTTTTCTCCGAAGAGGGCCGTGCCGCCGGCCTCGACGAGGCGGTCGAAGAGGTTTCCGATGACGGGGTTTCCGGCGATGCCGGAGGTGGTGTCGGAAGCGCCGCATTTGACGGCCAGCGTCAAGCGGCTGAGGTCGAAGGGTTGGCGCCTCAATGTCGAGGCTTCGTAGGCCATCTCTCTTGCGAGCGCTATCCCCTTGGCAATGGCGCCGAGGGTGCCTCCCTCTTTCCCCGGTTGGAGCATCTCGACCCGTTTCCCCGATTTTGATATTTCGTCGAAGAGCCGGCCGGCTGTGTACTGGGAGTAGCCGGCGCCGTTGATCGAGCTGTCTATGATCACGGAGGCGACGTTAGGGCTCCTGCCCAGGCCTATCAGCGTGCGGCCGACCGTTTCCCTGTCCCGGGTGGTATGGTCGAAGTACGTGTCCGAGGTCACCACGATGGTCTTGGCGCCCTCGACGAAATCGCATATCTTGGCGCCGATTATCCCGCCGGGTATCACCAACACGTGGTTGCGAATCCCTACAGAGCCGTCCGGCCGCTCGTATCCTAGAAAGTTCATTTGGAGTTCCCCTTGACCGACGCCAATACCGCGTTTGTTTCTCTCACCACGAAGACTACGAAGAAGCAGTCGCCGGGGCTCCCTCGCAATGACAGAAAGAAGGAGTGCGCTCTCTTTGGAGTTGACACAGTTTGGTTGCGGCTATGCCGCTCTATGCCCTTCCGTGGTGTAATGGTGTATCCGTTGGTTTAGGACTTCAGCGCGGGCTCTACCAGGTCCAAATCAATCATGGTCTTGCCGGTCTCGTACAGCGTATCGTCGATCGCATGAGTTTGCAGGCCGAGCTCTTTGCGGGCCTTGTCACAGAAGCCGCGAGGCGAGTCGTTGACCTTGCCATTGTTCTTCTCGAGGATGGCGTTGATTTCGTCTGGAGGGCCGGCCACGTCGACACCCGGGAAGAGCTCGAGCAGCTTGGCCTGCAACTGGAAGACGTCGATAATTCCCGAATCGTCGGTCGCGCCCAGATGGTAGCGCGAGCCATTCGCGCAGACGTCGCTCTCAATCATCAAGGCCTGCGCCTCGCCGACGTCGCGCACGTCAACGATATTCCACAAGCCACCATAGCCTCGCCAGCAGAGCCTGCCCCGCAGCATGCGCCCTACGTGGTACTGCCAGGATTGCTTCAATTCGTGAGCCTTCGACAGCAGCGGCCCGAGCACGATATTCGGACAGGCTGAAATCACATCGAAGCGGCCGTCCTCTTCGGCTATGCGGTGTGCCAGGCGCTCGGTGTCGACCTTTGCCATGGCGTACGAGGTTTCGTGAACCTTGCCGATGTTTTCGGGACCCCAATCAGGGTCGTTCTCCCGGTTGTCCGAGCCCCAGTCTTCTTCGGTGAAGACATATCCCTGCGGCGCTGGATGGCCAATACCGGCGAAAGAGCTGGTATAGATAACGCGCTTAACGGTGGCCGTCTTCTTGACGGAACCCAAGATGTTTTTCGTGCCGTCAATCGCGCCATCGTAGACTTGCTGAGGGTCGTTCAAGTTGCCATAGCCCATCGCCGATCCGACATGGAATACGGCGCTGCATCCGGCGAAGGGTAGATCGTAGCTTCCTTGATCCAACAGATTCGCCGAGAATAGCGCCAGCTTCCCCGGGTGGCCCTCCTTGTTGAGTGCCAGGAGATGATCGATCTTATCTGGATTGTTGGCCTCTCTGACGCAGGCGTTCACGGTATAGCCACGCTTCATCAACGCGATGACGACTTGCGCGCCTACATAACCTGAAGCGCCAGTTACGGCGACGGGACCATCTGCAGATGTTACGGATGCCATGTTCTCTCCTTCTTCTCTCGCTCGAAATGGGTTGAAATCCCGGGTCTCTCGATTCGAGAAGCCATATCGAGATCCCCGGTATCGTTGCGCCCGTGAACACGGGGTAATCTGACGATAATGACAGATATCGGCGGCGAATCCAATGGGCGGGCTCGCGGCAGGTTTTGGGTTTGATTTATACTTGAGGGTGGAGTTGTAGTAAATGTATGTATTCAAGAATTCTCGAAAGGAACTTGCAAGATGAAGAATTTTTTTTCTGCCGTGGGGTTGGTTGCCAGTCTCGCGGCGTTTGTTTCGGTCGCTTCCGCTCAGGATGAAGGTTACTGGAACCAGTTTCGCGGTCCGACCGGGGACGGCAGGAGCCTGGAAACGGATCTCCCGGTCGAGTTTGGGGAGACGAAGAATGTGCGTTGGAAGACGCCGATTCATGACCAGGGCTGGTCTTCGCCCGTAGTCTGGGGCGACCGGGTTTGGCTGACGACCGCGCGCGAGGACGGTACGGAGCTGTTCGCCGTCTGTGTCGACCTCGATAGCGGCGAACTCGTTCACGACATCAAGGTATTCGACGTGGCGGAGCCGCAGTTGGATCATCCCGGCCTTAATACCCACGCGACGCCGACCCCGATTGTCGAAGATGGACGCGTCTACGTCCATTTTGGCGCTTACGGCACCGCCTGCCTGGGCGCGAAGAGCGGGGAGAAGCTCTGGGAGCGCCGGGACCTGAAATGCGATCACCGGGTCCGCCCCGCTTCGTCTCCGATTATCGATGGCGATTCACTCTTCCTCACTTTCGATGGGGTCGACGCGCAGTTCGTTGCGGCGCTGGACAAGAACACGGGCGAAACCCTTTGGCTGCAAGATCGGGGGGCCGGGTTCGATTTCGTTGCCAAGATGAAGGCGGAAGGCATCTCTGAGGCTGACGCTGTGGAGACGGCTACCACGGGAAAGCCGGGCGACAACAGGAAGTCGTACGCGACCCCAACCATCATCGAGCATGAGGGCAGGCGGCAACTCATCAGCCCCGGGGCCGAAGTCACCTTCTCCTACGACCCGAAGACCGGCGAAGAATTCTGGCGCGTCGTCCACGAAGGCTGGGGCTGGAACGTGACGTGTCGTCCCGTTTTCGCAAACGGCCTCGTCTATCTTACCGAGGGCGTTTCCAGACGCTTAGTAGCCGTCCGGCCGTCCGGTACCGGAGACGTCACCGATACCCATATCGTCTGGGAGATTGACGGGAGAGGAGCGCCTGAGATTTCGTCGCCACTGGCCGTAGACGGCCTGCTGTTCACGAAAAGCGACAGTGGCGGGTCGATATCCTGCCTGGACGCGACAACCGGGGAACAGATATGGCGCGGACGGCTCCCTGGGGGCGGAACCTTCTGGGCGTCGCCCGTGTACGCCGACAGAAAGATATACATTGCCAGCATGAAGGGAGCGGTTTACGTCATCTCGGCCGGGCGAGAATTCGAGCTGATCGCAGTGAACAGATTCGAGTCACTTACTCGGAGAAAGGGCGCGAGCGTTGAGAAGAAGGATGCCTCACGGGGCGAAGAGGGGACAGAGAAGCTCGTCGAGCAGATGAAGGCCAAGGACATGTCGGACGCGGAAATCAAGGAGTGGTTCGACGACGAAGCCGGTCAGACAGGCGCATCCCAAAACGGTTTCGTGGCTTCCCCGGCGGTCGCCAACAACGTCATCCTGCTGCGATCAGGCGCCCATCTTTACTGCATCGCTGAAGAATCGAAGTGAGGACTGGCGAGAACTTAGCAAAGGGGGGACTGCGCAGGCATAGCGAGGCAGGAGCGGAAACGGAACTGTCCCCTGTTTTGCGGGCTTTTCGATAGGTGCTTTTTTGACAATTCGTCACCCCCACGCCAGGGGCAAATCGTGGTAGAAACGGATGTTTGAGTCGACTGCTGTCCCAGCCGCGAGATTGTGAGACGTTGCGAAAGATCGACCCTCCCCCAGCCCCTCCCTGGTTTAGGGAGGGGCGAAGGCGCAAGAAACTTCGCGGTCTCGCCCTCGACTCAAACAACATCAATCGAAAATAACACACAGATGTTTCCTACGAGTCAGAACTCGCTGAACGGCGAATTCGGAGAGGAATGCCGATCTTGTCATCGATCTTCGTTCCTTCCTTCTTAGGAGTTCGTCACCCCGCGCCGCAGTCAACAAGACGCCTGCGAACGTCAAGAAGCAGGTTCGTCGATCAGATCGCCTCGGCCCCGCGCCCCCTCGAGATTGTGGATATGCACCATGCCGCCCGCCTTTATGTCGGAGGAAGCGATACCGATCGATTCGCCGTACTTCTTTATGTGAGCGCCCTTGGCTATGTCGGCGACGGCTATCTTGAAGCCGAAGGGAATCGGTTCCAGCGCGGTCACGGTTCTCACCTGATCGCCCAACTGCACCTCAACGCTGGCGCCGCCCGCTACTTCTTCCAGGCTGGTCGCCACGTTGTCCTTTTCCGACAACATGGATGCTCCTTTGAACGCCATCGTTCATCTCCCTTTTGAGTCCGCTGAGCCGCAATGTTTCCTGAGAAGGCTACCATGGGCTCCGCCACAACCCCAAACCGCGATAGGTTCGAGGCGCCAGGAGGGCGTATCCACCCCTGTTCGCAGGACCCTGATAATCGATTGTGCGGTATTGACGGACTTTACTCTGAGAAGATAGGCTTATGTGCGCTAGCGCCGACTCTACCGTGGAAGGAGACGAGATGGACCCTGAACTGAACGAAACAGCCGAAGTCGCGTCCGCCTCTGGCATCGCGCCTGCGGATCAGCCAAACGAACCGCCCCTCCCCTCGAACTGGAGGGCCTGGTTCATGGTCGCGATCCTTGTTGGCATATACATGAACTCCTTTCTCGACCGGCAGATCATGAATCTGCTCCTCGACGAAATCAAAGAGTCCATCAAGGCGAGCGACACGCAGATGGGGCTGCTCATTGGATTCGCATTTGCGCTCTTCTATGCGACTGTCGGCCTGCCCATTGGTTACCTTGTAGACCGGAGAAAACGAACCTTTATCATCATTTTCGGCCAGTTCTTTTGGACACTGGGCTCGTTTTCCTGCGGCCTGGCATCACAGTATTTGCATTTGTTCGTCAGTCGATTCGCCGTTGGCGCGGGCGAAGCGACGTTGTCTCCGTCCGCCTACTCGGTAATCGCGGACAGCTTCCCGATGAGAAAAATAGCGTTGGCTCTCGGTGTGTATGGAATGGGGGTCACTCTTGGCGCCAACGTGGCGAACCTTCTCGGGGCTTGGGCTATAGGCCTGATGGACGCGGGAGTAACGTACGATTTGGGGATCTTCGGCGAGCGGCTCCGTTGGCAAATTGTATTCTTTCTCGTTTGTCTTCCGACCATTCCCCTGACGATCGTGATGCTTTTCGTTAGAGAACCCTACCGCCGAAACGTTCGGAGGGTCAGGGGAGACGACGGCGAGTGGCAAATGGCCAAGCCCCCGAAAGGAGAGCTACAGGCGTACTTGAGAAAACATTGGAAGACCGTGTTCTGCCACAACGTGGGTTTCGCCTGGCTGGCCTTTTCCGGTTATGGCGTTGGCGCATGGCTTCCCACCTTCTACCAACGCATCCACGGATTAACGGCGGAGCAGTCCGGCTATTTGCTCGGGACTGTCGGATTGGTCCTCGGCACGGCTGGCACTGTTTTCGGGGGCTGGTTGTCCGACAAACTATCTGCGCGGGGATACCGCGACGCCAAAATGCGGATAGGCGTTTTCGTATCCTTGGCCTGGATTCCTTGTGGCCTGGCTTACCCGTTCATGCCCAACATACAGTTGGTAGTCATCGTCGGGCTCGCGCCGGCCTTCATCGGGGCGATGACCATAGGCGTAGCGGCTGCGGCAGTCCAAGAAATGGTGCCCAATACGCTGCGGGGCCGACTATCGGCCAGTTATCTTTTTTTCAATTCGTTGATCGGGCTCGGCCTTGGGCCCGGCGCCGTTGGAATGGCGACGGACTATCTGTTCAAAGACGAGATGAAGGTCCACTATTCCATCGCTCTCATCGGGTTCGCAGCCCACGGGCTGGCCGCGTTGTTTCTGTATATGGGCATGAAATACTATCGTAAGACCTTGGACGAGGTGGGCGATTGGACTTCGAGTGCCGAACACTGACGCCGCGTTGCTTCCCCGTCTTCTCGTGATTTGCGCCGCCGATGGCGTGTAGACTACCGACTCATATTTTTCGCATAAACCGTTGGGAAAGGATCGGACGATGAATGCAGATATAGCATCAATGCGCCGCGGGTCCGGATGGCGTGGCTTTGACTTGCCGATAGCCCTTTCGGTAGTTGTGGCCCTGGGGTGGCTCTGTCCATGGAATGCCGCTGCTCAGGAGTCAGCCTGGCGCGAACTGCCCGATATGCCGGTGGGGAAGTGGGAGGCGGGCACCGTCGCACTAGATGGTAAGTTCTACCTCTTCGGCGGCTACACCGAAGGAGTGAGATCGAGCAAGATTTCGCATGTCTTCGACCCGAAAGACAACAGTTGGACTCGGATCCAAGATATGCCGAGCGCCATTTCCCACATGAATGCGGTGCTTGATGGGCGGACGGTCTGGTTTGCCGGTGGTTTCAAGGACGGATATAAGGGCCATACGATCGCCGAGGTCTGGAACTACGATTTTGACATGGATCGCTACACAGCGGCCCCCTTGCTTCCTGAGACGAGGGGTGGGGGAGGCCTCGCAGTGGTCGGCCGTAAGCTGTACTTCATGGGTGGACTCGAGGCGGATCGCGACACCGATTCTGCGGCCCACTGGGTCCTCGACCTGGACGAGTGGGCAAAAGGCTCGGCCGAATGGACGGCCGCGGCGCCGATGCCAGGGCCCCGCAATCAGTTCGGGATGGTCGTTCTCGGCGGAAAGATCTATGCGATGGGCGGGCAATTCCACCACGACAGTATGCAGCTCGATCAGGCCCGGGTCGACATCTACGATCCCAGATCTGACTCGTGGAGCAGCGGACCCGCCCTGCCCAAGGGGCATTCCCACGCCGAAGGTGGTACCTTCGTTCACGGCGGCCGGATCTACATGGTTGGGGGCCACACGACACCTGAGGGCGGGAAGAAATCGATGGAGGCAGAGATCCTCTCGTTTGCTCCGGGCGGCCAGTGGGAGGTGGTCGCCGTGTTACCCACGCCACTCTCTTCACCCGCCGCCACCATCATCGACGGTAAGCTCTACGTCTGCGGCGGCTCCAGAAATGGACGCGGTGTGCAGGCGGAAATGTGGGTGCTCAGCGCTCCCTGACCAAGCGGGCCGAACACCGCCCTTTACGGCGAACGGCTAGAGGAACATCAATATGACAAAAGCGCTCGAAGGCATCAAGGTTCTCGACGTGTCCCAGGTGGCCGCTGTGCCCATGGCCACGCGGTTCATGGCCGACTTTGGCGCCGATGTCCTCCACGTTGAACACCCCACCCGTGGCGACCTTCTCCGTGGCCTCCAGGAACTCATGAAACTCAACGTCCCCGATCTGGCCTCCGATTTCGATTACCTGTGGGAGAACTACAATCGCAATAAGCGCGGGCTCGCCATCGATGTGTCTACCGACGAGGGCAGAGAGATTCTTCTTGCCTTGGTCAAAGACGCCGACATCTTCATGAGCAATCTCCGTACCTACGAAATCGAGCGGTACCGCCTCAGTTATGAAGAGCTCCGTGCCGCCAACCCACGGCTCATCTACGGCAACCTCACAGGCTATGGCCGGAAAGGCCCATCCAAGAACATCCCCGCTTTCGACTCGACCGCCCATTGGGGACGCGCCGGCATCGCATACCGACTGACCTATCCCTGGATGCCTCCGTTGGGCGGTGTCGGTGGATTCGGCGACAATGTCTCCGCGCTCGCCCTCTACGCGGGGGTCACGACGGCGCTCTACGCGCGCGAACGCACCGGCATTGGACAGGAAATCGAAGTTTCCCTCATGCACACCGGCCTCTATCAACTCTCTTACGAGCTCTCCGCGGCCGTCGCCACGGGCTTCGACGCCAAGAAGAAAGCCGCCGAAACTCTGGCCGAAATGGACCTCGATTTCGAGAACGGCAACCTCGTCCACGAAGTCCGCGCACTGGCGCCCAACCCCCTCGTCGTTCCGTATTAGACCAAAGACGGCCGCTGGATGCTCCTGTCGGTCGTTAACCGCGACCGCTATTGGGGAAAGTTCTGCGACGCCCTCGGCCGCCACGACTTCGAGGATGACCCAAGATTTGCCACCAGGGTGGCCATCAAGGAAAATGCCGAGGCCCTCTTCCACATCCTCGAAGAAACCTTCCGAGCCAAGACTCTTGACGAATGGAGGCCCCGCTTCGCCGACATCCCCTCGGCCCCCGTCCAAAACTACACCGAAGCCATCGCCGACCCCCAAACAAGAGAAAACGAATTCATCGTTCCCTTCAAACACCCCGTCCACGGCCAATTCGACGTGATCGCTAACCCGATTCGAATGAGTGGCACCCCAGCAGTCATCGACACGGCCGCGCCCACCCTCGGCCAACATACCGACGAAATACTTCGCCAGCACGGTTACACGCCCGAGCAAATCAAGGCGTTCAGGGAAAACGAAGTTATCTTCTAGCCCGGATATCTCACTGTTTTTCTGCTGCGACGGGGGATAAGGCCGCGTCTTTCGACCTACTCGGAAGGATCTTCCGGTTCCACGTCTTCTGTCGCGGCGGGAGTATTAATTTCCTCTTTTTCGGCCTTGCGTTCCTGTTTCTTTCGGGCCTTTTCTTCTTTCTTCTTCTTCTTTGCAAGTTCTCGCCGTCTCTTCTCGAACTGGTGATTTGGTCGTGCCAAAACGGTTCCTTTCGTTGGGCGCTCCTGGAGCGCCGGCCGTTCTTCTATTCTGCGCTCTGATGAAGTAGATACTTATCGAACCAATCCGCCAGCGCTGCGGCGGCCCGGCTGCCGTAATCGCCAGGGAATGCGTGACCGGCTCCTTCTATGACGATGAGATTGGTAGCTACGTTCGCCGCTTTGAAAGCGTCATGAATCCGCTCGCTGTTGCTCAGTGCGACCGAGGCGTCCTTATCCCCATGGATCAGGAGTGTGGGGGGGTCGTCGGGGGTCACATGCAAGATAGGCGAGACGGAATCCTGCAAGTCCGTGTCGAAATTCAGCGGCGAGGTGTGAGCGCTCGGAGGCGAGGACCGTCGCAAGTCCACTGGCGGGTAGTATGCCACAACGGCCGCCACTTTTGTTGGAGTTCGGCCGATAGGATCCTCCGCGGCGGCGTCGCCATCGTCCGAGGTCGTCCCGAGCATTAACGAGAGATGCCCGCCGGCGCTGTTGCCGAAAACTCCCAGGCGTTCAGGGTTCACATCGAACTTGGAGGCGTGGTAACGAATATAGCGAAGGGCCAAGCGTACATCGTCGACCGCATCCGGCGCCTTGAAGTACGGGCTGCTGCCGTGGCGGACCATGAACAAGGTGTAGCCCCTCTCGATGAGACTGAAGAAGCGCCCACCTTGTTTTTCCGACGCGGCCATGGCCTTGTCTAGGTCGAAGTAGTTCGAGACCCAGCCGCGGCTGACCATATACAACAGCCCGGCGCCGTTGGCGTTGTCCGCCGGCCGAATAACATCGAAGGTCAACGCCATTCCGGCCTTATGGCCATAGATGTGGTCTGTCGTGATGGTAAAAGAGTTTTCGGCGTAACTCGAGGCGAGTGGGGCTATAGCGGCGACGGTGGCGATAATGTATAGGCTTTTCGTCAATCTCATTGGACTCGCTCCGAATGTCGTGTCATCTCGCCTGCTGCGCCATTGTGCCTACACGAAGCGGTGGGTGCAAGAGCGGCGGCGGACGCGTTGGCGCGTAATTCCCCAAAACCTCGCGAGCGGAAAATGAGGACCGAATATGTATGAGTCCGATTCTTTGGTCTTCCCTGAACTTGCCTGCGTCACGGTGGTGTCGAGCAAATCGTAGCGCGCTTGTGGCGGGAAAGGAATCTCGACTATAGTTCCCGCGTCGAACCGAACGCGGAGGAGCGGATATGCCCGCGGGCTATACCAAGATTGGCCTGTTCAAGAATCACAACGAGTTGGCTCTGGTCCGTTCCATGCTCGAATCGGAAGGCATCGAGACTCTGTCCGAAAATGAGCATGTGAGCGCCTTGCGCATCCCCCTCCTGTCCGGCGGCGTTCGCCTGTACGTT
This sequence comes from uncultured Nitrospirales bacterium, assembly GCA_964401695.1. GTDB lineage: Bacteria > Hydrogenedentota > Hydrogenedentia > Hydrogenedentales > JAPYPO01. The sequence continues at coordinate 14,192 of CAYNZS010000013.1, read as the reverse complement.
CGCGATGCGGATGCCCCGCGCACGGAGGCCTTGCTAAGCGTCGAGATTTCCGAGGACGACGACGAGTCCCTCTGGAACGACAACCTCGAAACCGGCGGCGAGAATCTCTTTGGCCGCCTCATCCCTCTTTGTCCCGAATGCGGGTCGGATGACGTGACCCCAAGTTTTTCTTTGGTGTCGATGATTGCTTTCCCCTTGTACGTGCTGGGTCTCTCTCTGTCGCGCCACGACCTCAAACACTGGCGCTGCCAACGCTGCCAATGGAAATGGATGGAGTGATCCAGGACGCGCGGGATGTGGCCGCTTGTTTAACCGGCGCCGCTCACTTGATTTCGTAGCGAGACGCTGGAGAGGGTTGTTATGACGGCACTGATTCGTAGGCTCGCGGGAACCTACTGCGCCGTCGCCGCCCACCTCGTCCGCGCGGAAGCCGATTCCATCGGTTTCCGGTGGCGGCCTACTCTGATCGCCGCCGTCTTCGCTTTCGTTTTGCTTGCCCCCCTCTATTGGCGCGGCGGCTGGTATTACGAACTCCTCCGGCTCATGGGCGGAGATGGCCTCGTCCAATCCGCGCGCGACTACGGGTTCACATTCGGGACACTCCTGCGTGCCACCGTCCCCATCGCTCTCATTCTCATCCTGAGGGAACGGTTCCGCAATTTCGGCCTTGGGCTGGGCAACGTCAAGGCGGGACTGCGAATCTGCGGGATCTTCTATCTTCTTTACACGCCTTGTTTCATCGCACTTATGTTGAACGGCTCGTTCCGAGAGTACTACGCGCGGTCGGTGAGTGGCTACGCGGATTGGAGCGATTTCTTGGGCGGACAAGTAATCCCCTTTATCGTGGTCATGTCGACTGGCGAATTCCTGTATAGAGGATTCGTTCTATTCGGGATTAAGAAGGACTACGGCTCGTATCCGGCGATTCTTGTTTCGCTGATTCCATACGTATACCTCCATGGTGGAAAGGTGCCCATCGAAGCTTTCGGTTCCTTCCCCGTGGGCTTGGCCCTGTCGTATCTCGCGTTGCGCGCGAACTCGATCTGGTATGGAACGCTGCTGCACACGTCGATCGCCCTGGGATTTAACGCCGTCATATTCGCTTTTCGCTAGCCCGTGTCAATTCACCGCGGAGACGCGGAGATGTTTCTGCATGAGCCGTTGTTTTTGCCGAAGATGCGAAGCCATACCTGCGCTCATGACTCTTCGTGATAGACTCTCATCTCCCTTCTCATTGAACGAACGTCCGAGTGTGGTGGAGAAAAAGAGATGGATAGGGTTCAGAGCCTTTTTGGGTTTTCCGTCTTCCTCCTCATCGCCTATGCGCTGAGCGAGAACCGCGGCGCGGTGCGCTTGCGCACCGTCGCGGGCGCTGCGTTGTTACAGACAACCTTTGCGCTCCTCTTCGTCCACGTCCCCTTCCTCAGCGACGCCATTTTCTCGCTCAACCGCGCGGTAGGTGTGCTGCAAGCGGCGGCAGAAGAGGGATCCATGTTTATTTTTGGATATCTCGGTGGAGGCGCGGCGGCGTGGCAGGACTTAGACCCCGGCGCCACGTACATCTTCGCTTTTCGCGTTCTTCCCCTCGTCATTGTGGTCAGCGCGTTGTCCTCGCTCCTCTTCCACTGGGGCGTTCTCCCGTTTCTGATCCGTCAATTCGCGCGCCTGCTTCAGCGGGCCCTGAGTCTTTCGGGACCCGTCGGATTCGGCGCGGGCGCGAGCGTCTTCATGGGCACTATCGAAACGCCGCTGCTCGTCCGGCCCTACCTCGCCTCGATGCAACGGGGTGAACTCTTCGCGATTATGACCTGCGTCATGGCGACCGTCGCGGGGACGGTCATGGTTGCCTTCGCGGCCCTGGTCGAACCCGTCGTGCCCGGCGCGTTGGGCCATATCCTCGTGGCCTCGGTGACGAGCGTTCCGGCCGCCCTTGTTGTGGCGCATCTTATGATTCCGGTAGCCGCTCAGGATTCCACGGAGCTCCCGGCCGTTCACAGCGAAGCGGACGGCAACCTCGACGCGCTCATGCGGGGCACGAGCGACGGCACCCGCATCGCCCTGGACATCGCCGGCACCATCATCGTCCTACTCGCCCTGGTTCATGTGCTCAACGCGGTCATCGGACTCATCCCTCTCGAACAACCGGCAACGGTCCAGGGCCTCGCAGGGCAATTGATGCGGCCCCTCGTCTGGCTCATGGGGATTCCTTGGAGCGAGACAGCCGTCGCCGGCGAGTACATGGGCGTCAAGACCGTCATGAACGAATTCGTGGCCTACATCCAACTTGGCGCGTCGGGAGGCGAAGGACTCTCCGAGCGCAGCCGCTTGATCCTCATGTACGCCCTATGCGGCTTCGCCAACTTGGGGAGCGTGGGCATCGTAGTCGGCGGTCTGAATTCGGTGCTTCCGGAACGCCGGAGAGAAGTGGCCGAACTCTGCCTCAAAGCGCTCGTCGCCGGCACACTCGCGACCATGATGACCGGCGCCCTCATCGGCGCGCTGGGCTAACCCGGTTAAGCGCCGTTCGCCAGGCCGGAACCGGGCCCTCCCATTTGAATCGACCGCGCGTTTCTGATTAACTCCACCAGGATCATCATCAACACGCAATGGGATCGCCGTGGATACACTTTCTCAGTCATCCGAAATTATCCTCGATGTCGAAAATCTGACTACCGAATTCCGGACATCCGGCGGCGTCGGCCGGACGGTCGACTCGCTTTCTTTCAGCATATCCCGGGGCGAAACTCTCGGCATCGTCGGCGAGTCCGGCTGCGGCAAGAGCATCACCGCGCTCTCGATCCTGCGCCTGGTGCCCAGCCCGCCCGGCAACATCGTCGATGGCAGCGTACGCCTCGGCGGCGTCGATCTCATGCAGCTCCCAGAACGCCAGATGCGCGACGTGCGCGGCAACGAGATCTCGATGATCTTTCAAGAGCCCATGACCTCGCTCAACCCCGTGCTCAGCCTCGGCTACCAGATCGCGGAGACCCTGAGGCGTCACGAAGGCCTGACGCGGGCGGAGGCGAAAGCGCGCGCCGTAGAGATGTTGGATCTGGTCCAGATCCCCGCGCCAGAGCGCCGGGCACGGGAGTACCCCCATCAACTGTCGGGTGGCATGCGCCAGCGCGCGATGATCGCGATGGCGTTGTCCTGCAATCCTCGCGTGCTAATCGCCGACGAGCCTACGACCGCGCTCGATGTCACCATACAGGCCCAGGTGCTCGACCTCATCCAGGAACTGCAAGAGCGCCTGGGCGCCGCCGTCATTCTCATCACCCACGATCTCGGCGTGGTGGCGGAGACGGCGCAGCGGGTGATTGTGATGTACGCCGGGCGCAAGGTAGAGGAGGCCACGGTCGAGGCGCTCTTCGCCGACCCCCTGCACCCCTATACGCGCGGATTGCTGGCGTCGGTGCCACGATTAAGCGCCGCCGCGACTGGCAGCGCCGCGAGCGGTAGAGACAGCGATTCGGCCATGGGCCGGCTAGAGGAAATTCCAGGCATCGTACCGCCGTTAACGGAGGTACCCAGCGGCTGCGCCTTCGCGCCGCGTTGCGGGCAGGCAACGGAACAGTGTAAGGCGGCCCAGCCTCCCTTGGAGGCGGACCGGCCAGGACACTGGACGGCCTGCTGGCATGTCGATAAGGTAGCCGTATGAGCGACGCCCCGCTATTGCAGGTACAGAACCTTAAGAAACACTTTCCGGTGTACAAGGGCCTGTTCGGACGGACCAGCGGCCACGTACACGCTGTCGACGGCGTGAGCTTCGATATAGGCGCCGCGGAAACTCTTGGGCTGGTGGGCGAGACGGGCTGCGGCAAGTCCACCGTCGGCCGCACGGTGTTGCGCCTGCTCAAGCCAACCGCCGGATCGATTCGCGTCCGCGGGGCCGATATCACTACCCTCGGGACTCGCGAGCTGCGCCCCTTTCGGCGGCAGATGCAGATCATCTTCCAGGATCCCTTCTCGTCACTCGATCCGCGCATGAAAGCGGGGGATATTGTCGGCGAATTGCTGTCGGTGCATCGCGTGGGAGCGACGCGCGCCGAACGCCGCAAGCGTGTGGCCGAATTGTTCAACCGCGTCGGCCTGCGCGAGGCCCAGATGAGCAGCTATCCCCACGAGTTTTCCGGCGGCCAGCGGCAACGCCTCGGCATCGCGCGGGCGCTATCGCTCAATCCCCAACTCATCGTCTGTGACGAACCGGTCTCGGCGCTCGACGTCTCGATACAAGCGCAAGTGATCAACCTTCTGGTCGACTTGCAGGCTGAGTTCGGCCTCAGTTACCTGTTCATCGCCCACGACCTGGCGGTAGTGGAACACATCTCGAACCGCGTGACGGTGATGTACCTTGGGCGGATCGTCGAGTTCGCCGAGAAACGAGAACTCTTCGCCAACGCGCAACATCCCTACACCGAAAGCCTGCTGGCGGCCGTGCCCGTGCCCGATCCTACTGCCAAACAAACGCGGAGGCGTCTGCAAGGCGACGTACCCAACCCCATCAACCGTCCGAGCGGTTGCCACTTCCATACCCGTTGCCCCTATGCCGAAGACCGCTGCCGGACCGAAGAACCGGCGCTTAAGGAAGTGGGGCCCGGCCATCTCGCCGCGTGCCACCTGAGGTGAAGCGAACGATGCGCAAAATATGGATGTGCGCGCTTGCGCTACTTCTGTCTGTTTCCGCGCTAACGGGATGCGGACGGCCGGGGGATGAATCTGGAGTGGATGTCGATGCCTTTCGGCTTTCAGACCCGAGCGATCCATCCTCCCCCCGCTACGGCGGGCATCTGCGCGTCGGGTATACCATTGGACCCACCTCTCTGGACGCCGTGCTCGGGCGTTCGGGGGGCGACACGTACTACTGGCGTCAGATTTTCGACAATTTAGTGGATGTGGATCCGCAGTTGCGGAGCCGCCCCAGCACCTCGTTGGCCACCTCGTGGGAGATCGCGACCGATCCCCATTCCATCACATTCCATTTGCGCGAAGGAGTGACGTTTCACGATGGAACGCCGTTCAACGCGGAAGCGGTAAAGTTCAACATCGAACGAATTCTTGACCCAAAAACCATGGCCACGCCGCGCGCCTCATTCACCGTGATCGACTCCGTCGATGCGCTCGACGAGCTGACCGTCCGCTTCAACCTGAAGCGGCCTTGGGGCGCGGGACTGAACATGCTGGCCGACCGCGGCGGCATCATGAGTTCGCCGGCGGCCATCGAAGCTTTCGGAAAGGAGTATGGCTGGAATCCATCCGGCACCGGGCCGTTCATCCTCGATAAGTTCATCACCGGCACATTGGTGCATTTGGTGCGCAACCCAAACTATTGGGGCACTGACGAGAAGGGCAACCAGCTACCCTATCTCGACGAAGTAACGATTCACGTTATCCTCGACGAGACTGTACGCGCCTCGGCCCTGCGCACCGGCGAGATTGACCTGGCCTACCTGCCGAACAAGGATGTCTCCGCGTTCGAGCGCGACGAACGCTTCCAGATCGAAGTCATGCAAGGCGGCGGCATCGCCGTAGTTCTCGCGTTCAACATCGATAAGCCGCCGCTCGACGACGTAAACCTGCGCCGCGCGGTGAGTTATGCGATCAACTCGGAAGTGATCAACAAGGCCATCTTCTTCGACCGTGCGATCGTGGCGGACTCAGGCATGTGGCCGACCGGCGCATGGGCTCACGATCCCGATGTCGAGCGGCCCTACTACGATATCGAAAAAGCGCGCGAATTCCTGCGCGCGGGCGGCAAGCCCGACGGCTTTGAATTCACCGCCGTCGCCTGGAACAGCCCAACTCTCGTGCCCACTACCGAAATCCTGCGCGCCATGCTCAAGAAGATCGGCGTCACGATGAACATCGAAATATTCCACACAGGGCCCGCTACCGAGGCCTTCTTTCACGCCCGCGAATACCCCCTCTACGTAACCAGTTGGAGCCGCTATCCCGAACCCGACTGGCTTGCCTCGCTCGCCTACAAGACCGACGGCTACTACAACGCCGGCAACCTCGAGCGGCCAGACGTCGATCGGCTGGTGGAACAGGGCGCGGCGCTGTATGAAACGGCCGATCGCAAAGTAGTCTACGACGAACTCAACGCCCTCGTGCTCGACGAAGCCTGGTACGTCCCGCTGCTGTACGCCGTAAACTACGCCGCGGCGCCCCTCAAAGTGCACAATCTCGATAAATTAATGTCCTCGGACGGCAAGATGGACCTACGCCGAATCTGGTTGAGCGAGTAACACGAAATGCTGTCGTCGAACAGATTCCATCTATCTCATCCAGTGGCCAACACTCTTGTGTGTTGTATCCGATTGACGTTGTTTGAGGGGAGGGGCGAGCTGTTAGGGACGCAAGTCGTGAGAATGCCGAAACGCCCCGATAACATCCTCCTTGGTCTCCCTTCAAAGAGGGACTTTCGTCCCTCGAACATCGCTCATAGTCCCCCCTTTGAAGGAGGCTGTCATCCACTTCCGCGCACCGCCACCCCAATAAGCAACGAGAGACAAACAAACCACACGGGACCGCACACATGCCGCAATACATAATCCGCCGGTTACTGCAGATCGTGCCCGTGCTCCTCATCGTCACCTTCATGGTCTACGCGCTCATGCTCGCCATCCCCGGCGACCCCGTCCGAGCCCTCGTCGGCCCCGGCGAGGCCCTCGACGAAGTACAGCTCGACCTCCTGCGTAAACAATACAACCTGGACAAACCCGTCGTCGTGCAATATGGCATCTGGCTTGGGAAGATCCTTGTCGGCGACCTCGGGCGCTCTACCCAATATCAGCGACCCGTGGCACAAGAACTTGGCCCGCGCGCGTGGGTGACCCTTCAATTCGGCATGGCGGCGTGGGTACTTGGCGTGATCATCGCCGTGCCGGCTGGAATCATTTCGGCCGTCTACCGGGGCCGCGCGGTGGACTACATCGCCACGATCGTATCCATCGGCGGAGTCGCCATCCCGAACTTCTGGTTCGGCATCATGGCTATTTTGCTGTTCGGTGTGACCTTGGGTTGGCTGCCCGCCCGGGGCTACGTCAGCATTTTCGAAGATCCCGTCAACGGCCTGCGCCACATGATTTTGCCCGCCTTCGCCCTTGGCATCACAAGTTCCGCCCTGGTCATGCGCCAGACGCGTTCCGCCATGTTAGAGGTCCTAGCCCAAGACTACGTTCGCACCGCCCGCGCCAAGGGCATGCCGGAGAGCATCGTCATAGGCATACACGCCCTACGCAACGCCCTGCTCCCCGTCGTAACCGTCTTCGGACTGCAAACCGGCCGCGTCTTCGCTGGCGCCGTAGTCATAGAAACACTCTTCGGCATCCCCGGCATGGGCAACTTCATGGTCCAGGCCATCTTCGCCCGCGACTTCGCCGTCGTGCAGGGCGCCGTGCTGCTCATGGCCCTGGCGGTGCTTGGCGCAAACCTAGCCACCGACCTCGTGTACGCTTGGCTCGACCCGCGGATTCGTTACAATGACTAGCCCATCACAGTCCAGCCCGGGCATCGAACTTCTCAAAAAAGCGCTGCGCATCCCGCAGTCCGCCTTTGGCATCGCCGTCATCGCCGTCACCGTGCTCGCGGCCCTCTTCGCCCCCTTGATCGTGCCGGTCGACCCCGAAGAAATGGATTTCGACCACCTACTTGAGGGGCTGTCCACCGGTCACCTGCTCGGCTCTGATCAAATGGGACGCGACACTCTGTCCCGGCTCATCTACGGCGCGCGCATAGCGTTGATGGTGAGCCTCGGCGCGGTGGGCATCGGCGTGGCCATAGGCGTGCCACTCGGGTTGTTGTCCGTCTACTTCGGCGGCTACGTGGACGACGCGATCATGCGCTTCATGGACGCACTTGTGGTGTTTCCGAGCCTGCTAATTGCGGTCGGCCTCGCTGCCGCCATGGGCGGTTCCTTATTCACCGTCATCCTGGCCATCGGCATCGCCAACGTCCCCTGGATGGCCCGGGTAATCCGCAGCCAGGGCCTGACGATACGCGAACTCGACTTCGTCGCCGCTGCCGAAGCCGGAGGCATGAGCCACCTACGCATTATCTTCAAACACATTCTCCACAACAGCGTCGCCCCGGTAATCGTCCAGAGCACCCTGAGCATGGGCTACGCCGTACTAACCGAAGCGGCTCTGGGTTTCATAGGCGTAGGCATCCAACCTCCAACCCCCACCTGGGGCAACATGCTCCAACAAGCCTTCCCCATGCTCGACCAGCAACCGCTCCTCTCGATAGTTCCGGGCCTCGCCATCTTCCTGTTGGTGCTGGCATTTAACTTCGTGGGAGACGCGCTGCGCGATGTGCTCGACCCCAGGCTCAAGGGCGTGATCCATTGAGCAGCCAGCCAGTTCCGCGAAGAGCTGTGGCGGCCCGCTTGTCCGAGGTGTTGCCCAATCTGCCCACAGGGCACACAAGTACTACAACGGGTTAGCTGGATTCTTGCCCTTACAGGTTTGCCGACGCCTGATTCGGCGGCGGCAGGCGAACCTGACAAGGCACCACGCATCGTGCTAATCTGAAGAGGCTGGAAGAAATCCCGCTATGGCGGGACGAACTGGCGGGGAGCGCCTGAGCGCGGACCCGGCGGGCCCCATCGAGGCGATGGCCTTTGGGAGGGAACGCGCGACTGACGTTTCGAGACAGCGGATTCGGCCGCCAATTCGTCGCAGACAATCGATTTGAACTCTAGGACAACACGTCGCCAACACCGAGGAGACTGGAGTAATTGTAGAATGAGCCTGAGAACAACTTTACTCGCAATCGAAATTGCGGCCTTCGCCACTGCGGCTATCGCGCTCTACGTGGTGTTGTTCGTTGTGGGAAACACGCTAACTATCGAGGAGACCGCGCGTCCAGCGGTGACGGTCGCTCTCGCCATCGTGGTAGGAGTGAGCGCTTTGATTGGCGCGATCATTCACGGGGTGGGCGTGCCACCAGCGGAGGAACCGCCAGCGAAATCAGGGAAGAAAGGCGGGAAGTAGGCCGCACGCCTGCTCATTTTTCTTCCGTCTCGCAACGGGCGCCTGCTTTTGAATACGTATAGCAGGTTTCGGGTATAATCATCAGTGGATGATTCTCGCGCTATCAGGCCGAGAGTAGCAACCACGCCGGTCAGACAACTCTGAGGGAGGCGTTGTGACACTTAGAATTATCCGCGTACTCTTTGTACTTGCCTGTATTCTCATGGGAACCGTCTGGGCCGATCATCTCGTTACGATCACGTACGAAGGATCGGAAGATGTCGTCGAGATCACGAAGCTAACAGAAATCTTCTGGAAGATTTCGGGAGGCGCCTTGGGGGGCCTCTCCGCCGGACTCGTCTTGGCGGTGCTCCTCTTCGTAACTCAGGAGTTGTTTGAACGGCTCGCGCCCGTCTTCATCGCCTTGGCGTTTTCGATGATGCTGGGCTATTTTCTCGCGCGATATATCATGTTGATCTATCCGCCAGAAGATCTGCGAATTCACTTCTTTCTGACCACCACCCTCGTCCTCCTATTCGGGTTCGCAGGCATCTCGCTGGGGTTGACCATGTCGTCGAACTGGCGGTCGCTTGTCACGGCCGTGAAGCGGCAGAACATTCAGTATGGCGACCCTAAGCTTATCGACACGAGCGTCATCATCGATGGGCGCATCGCCGATGTCGTCACCACCGGTTTCATCGAAGGTACGCTCATTGTCCCCCGGTTCATTCTCAAAGAGCTTCAAAATATCGCCGATTCGGCCGAACTCCTCCGGCGCTCGAAAGGCCGCCGCGGACTGGACATCCTCAAGTCCATGCAAGAGGGAGACCACCCTGTCCACATTGAGGTGATCGATGACGACCCGGAACAGGTCCAGGATGTGGACGGAAAGCTGATCGCGCTGGCGCGCGAATTGGATGCGAAAGTCATTACAATCGATTACAATTTGAACAAAGTAGCACAGATTGAAGGCGTACAGGTCTTGAATCTCAACGAATTGACCAACTCCCTGAAGCCTTCGGTGTTGCCCGACGAGAAGTTCGAGGTGAAGATCCTCAAAGAAGGCAAGGAGTCGACGCAGGGCGTGGGCTATCTCGACGACGGCACGATGATCGTCGTCGATGGCGGGCGAGATTATTTAGGCAAGAACGTGCAGGTTATCGTGACGAGCGTCTTGCAGACCGCGGCGGGCCGAATGATATTCACGAAGATGGCTTCCGCGACCTCATAATGGCCTCGCGCGCGCTGGATTTCGCGAAGGACCAGGGATGAACGCGCAACTGATCGTGCCAGCGGCAGGACAGGGGCAGCGGCTCGGCGAGGGCATTCCGAAGGCTTTGGTTCAGGTTGGTGGCGAGCCTATCCTGTGTCTGACGCTGTCCCGCTTCGACTCTCTCGGCCTTCTGGATTCGGCTGTAATTGTGATTACTCCCGGTCGGCGCGCGGCGTTTCGCGCGGCGTTAGACAACGCATTTCCCGGCCGAGACTTCCACCTCGTTGATGGCGGTGACGAACGCCGGCAGTCGGTATGGAACGGATTGGAAGCGTTGGGCCCATCGACCGAGGTCGTGGTGATTCACGATGCGGCGCGGCCATTCGTAAGCCGCGAATGTATTCGCGAGTCCATTTCTTCCGCGCAGAAGCATGGGGCCGCTACCGTTGCTATCCCTTGCGTGGACACGATTCTTCAAGCTGGCGATTCGGGGTTTTTGGAGTCTACGCCCGACCGGAGCGGCTTGTGGGCATGTCAGACCCCACAAGCTTTTCAGGTGGACGTCGTCCGCGCGGCGCATGTCAAGGCAGCGCAGGGGAACTGGACGGCCACGGACGACGCGACGCTAGTCCACATCGCGGGCGGAGACGTGAAGCTCGTGCAAGGGGCGCGGGAGAATATCAAGATTACGACGCCCGGCGATATCGCCTACGTAAATTTTCTGATTGAACACGGCGAACGCTTTCAGCTCAACCCGGCGGCAGCGGAGCGCTCCTAATGCGCGTGGGCTTGGGCTATGACCTGCACCGTTTGGAGGCGGGGCGCTCACTTATCCTTGGCGGCGTCCGAATCCCCTTCGAGAAGGGGCTGGCGGGGCATTCCGATGGCGACGCATTGGCCCACGCGATTACGGATGCCTTGCTCGGCGCGGCGGCCATCGGTGATATCGGTCGCCATTTTCCCGACACGGATCCAGCTTACAAAGACGCCGACAGCCTGGCGTTGCTGCGTTCGGTCTCGGAGAAGGTTCGCGCGCAAGGCTATAGCATCGCCAATGTGGACGCGAACGTGGTCGCGCAAACGCCCAAGCTGAGTCCCCATATTGACACGATCCGCGCCACGCTCGCCGCCTGCCTGGAACTCGATACTCGCTTCGTTTCGGTGAAAACGAAGACGAACGAGGGCTTGGGACCCGAAGGCCGCGGCGAAGCGATTAGCGTTCAGGCCATTGCCTTGCTCGAAACTGGCGCAGACTAGCGCGATGGAAAGAGTTCGCCTCGATATCCTTGTTCAGCGCAGGGCGGAAGTATCCCGTTCGAAGGCACAGGGGCTCATCCACACAGGGCAGGTAAGGAACGAAAACGGCGACCGTTTGAAAAAACCGGGGCAGCTCGTCGCTGACGACACGCCGCTCGTAATCGAGGAGGGGCCCTGCTACGTAAGCCGAGGCGGCGAAAAACTCGAGGGGGCCCTGACCGGTTTCGAGGTGGATGTCGGTGGCTTGATCGCTATCGACGTCGGCGTGTCGACAGGTGGGTTCACGGATTGCCTGCTACAGCATGGGGCGTCGAAAGTTTACGCGGTCGATGTAGGCTACGGTCAACTGGATTGGAGATTGAGACAAGACGCGCGGGTCGTCGTGATGGAGCGGACGAATATTCGACACGTTGCGAAAGACGACCTGGATGAAGCGCCGGAATTTTTCACAGTGGACTGCTCATTCATTTCGCTTCGCCTTGTCCTGCCTCCGTTACAGGCGATTCTCGCGAAGGACGCGAAGGGCGTAGCGCTAATCAAACCCCAGTTCGAGGCCGGGAAGGACCAAGTGGGAAAGGGCGGAGTCGTGCGCGATTCGGCTATACACGACGAAGTGATCGAAAGGGTGAAGGCCTTCGCCGAGACGTTGGGCTTAGCGCCGCTCGGTGTGCTACCCTCGCCCTTGCTCGGACCCGCGGGCAACCGAGAGTTTCTTCTGTATCTAGACGCCAATGGATAACGCCGCCACGCTGAATATCTACCGATGCTTCACACCCTCCGGATTCAAAACTACGCGCTTATCGACGATCTGGAAGTGGAATTTGCGTCCGGATTCAACGTGCTGACCGGAGAGACGGGCGCGGGGAAATCCATTATCGTCGGCGCGCTCAACCTCGTCCTCGGCGCGCGTGCGTCGAGTGAGGCCGTTCGCAAAGGCGCTGACCGCGCGAAGATCGACGGAATCTTCCTCCTCGATGCCCCGTCGCCGAATCTTGAGGCGGCGCTCCAGGAGAACGACCTCGAATTGGAGGCCGGCGAATTGCTCTTGAGCCGGGTCGTTTCCGCCGATGGCCGAAGCAGGGCCTATGCGAACGGAACCATGATAGCGCTTTCCGTATTGTCGCGTATCGGTGACGAGTTGGTCGACATGCACGGCCAACACGAACATCAATCGCTCCTCCGAACGGACCGACAGCTTGGCCTATTGGACGCGCATGGTGGGTGCGCCAACGCGGCTCACAAAGTGAGGGCAGTCGTTCAGAAGCTGCGCGCGCTCGAGCGCGAAATCGCAGGGCTCGAAACGGATGACCGCGAAATGGCGCGCCGGCACGAGTTTCTCAAGTTCGAACGCGATGAAATACTGGGCGCCAACCTCGATGCGAACGAGGAAGGCGAATTGCGGTCGCGGCGCGCGCTGATAACGAACGCAGAGCAAATCGTCTCGTGGGCATCCGCCGCGTACGACCGCCTCTACGGGAACGAGGATTCGGGAACGTCTGCGTCGGACCACTTGGCGCGCGCCGGCCGGGAAATCGACGAACTCGCCGAGATCGACCCGCAGTTTGCCAGCCTATCGGCCCAACTGCAAGCGGCTCAGGAAAGCGTGGACGCCGTGGCCCAGGAGTTGCGCGCCCATACGGACGCCATAGAATATAGCCAGCGGGAATTGGACGAACTGAACACGCGTCTGTCGCTGGTACGCGATCTGAAACGAAAATACGGAGCGACGGTGGACGATATCCTCGCGTATCTGGGCAAGATTTCGTTGGAGATCGAAACCATCGAAAACCGCGACGAGGTGTTGTCCGAGAAGCAAAAGGAGCGGGCCGCATCGGAGGCGTTCGCGTTGGAAAAGGCCAAGGCGCTCTCCAAGAAACGCCGTGCCGCGGGCCGCGCATTGGGCAAGGAAGTCACGGCCATCCTCGCCGAACTGGGAATGGAACACGGGCGGTTCGACGTGGATTTCGAGGCCGTTCCCTTGTCTTCGGATGGAGTTGACCGCATCGAGTTCCGGCTCGCGGCCAATGCAGGGGAGGCGCTCCAACCCTTGAAGCAGGTCGCGTCAGGCGGCGAGATTTCCCGAATCATGATGGCGCTAAAATCCGTATTCGCCGAAGGGGACCAGATCCCGACGCTCATATTCGACGAAATCGATTCAGGAGTGGGGGGGGCGGTCGCGACGCGAGTCGCCGAGAAGATGAAGTCGCTCGCCCGCTTCCATCAGACCATCTCGATCACCCATCTTCCCCAAATTGCCGTGGCCGCCGGCGCGCATTTTTACGTGTCAAAATCGACCCAGGCGAAACGAACGTCCACGAATGTTCAACGCGTCGAACGCGACGCCCGCGTCCAAGAGATCGCCCGGCTGCTCGACGGGTCGGCCACCGACGTAAGTGTCGGCCACGCCCGCGCGCTGCTGGGCGAACAGAAATCTGCCTAGAATAAAAAATTGGATACCGGACTAGCCCGGCACCCAAAGCAAAAGTGCTACCTATGTTCCCGGTCCAAGCTGTTGTGGACCAGTATCAAGAACAGTGTTCGCTTAACTAAATTCCAGTGAATGCGTCCCAGCCTTCGGTTGCCCGAATGCCGTTAGCACTTTCCGTTCCAAACTCCAATGAGCTGGGCCCATCCTTTGGTTACCGGGTGGGGGCCGGGATACTTTATGAACTGGACATGGCCGTCTGCATAGAGGACGTTCGATCCGCCGGGAACGTGGCTGAACCTGCTCATGCTCGTGGTGGTGTAAT
>CAYNZS010000012.1:0-31090 GCA_964401695.1 uncultured Nitrospirales bacterium | reverse complement strand
CAGGATTTACCTCCGGCACGGGGGTGTCGAGTTGTTCAGAAACACTTGCGATCTCATAGCTTCTTGATGTTCAGAGGCACGAATGTGGGACCGCCGAAACGCTCAGATGAGCCCCACTTTCCTTGGGGTATTATCTCTGATATAATCTAATTCAGTACAAGATGTTGTATATAGTGGCGTCTGATTGCGTCGTGGAGTACGGTCCGTGAAGGGTCAAAAACGAAAAGTGCACTTCATCGGCGCCGGCGGCATCGGCATGAGCGGTCTGGCCGAAATTCTGCTCAATCTCGACTACGAAGTGTCGGGGTCGGACTTGAGCCCTTCGCCCATCACGGACCGTCTCTCTGAACTCGGGATGGCGTTCTGTCGCGGCCACGCCCCGGAAAATTTGGGCAACGCGGAGGTCGTGGTCGTGTCGGCGGCCGTCGACGAGGAAAACTCCGAGTTGCGCGAAGCCGCCTCCCGCGGTTTGCCCATCATCCATCGCAGCGATCTCCTCGCGGACCTGATTCGGCTCAAGCCGCATGCCGTGGTCGTGGGAGGCACGCACGGCAAGACGACCACGACATCGATGGTTAGCGCCATCCTGGATCGCGCGGATATGGGAGCCACGACGATCGTCGGGGGAATTCTGCATCGCAGTGGAACGAACGCGCGCTGGGGGACGGGCGACTGCCTCGTGGCCGAAGCGGACGAGCATGACGGATCGTTCCTGCGGCTGCATCCGACGATCGCCGTGGTGACGAACATCGACGCGGAACATCTGGAGTATTACGGAACGCTCGACCGAATCAAGCAGGCCTTCATCGAGTTCTGCAACGGGGTTCCTTTCTACGGCTTTTCGGTGTTGTGCCGTGACGACGAACATTGCCGCGCCATCTTGGATGATCTACACAGCGTATCCATCACCTATGGACTCGAAGATGGGGCCTCGCTCGTGGCCTCGAACGTGGGGCGCCGTTCGGTGAACAAATCGGAATCGCTCGCGGATCGGTTGCGGAACACGCGGACCCGCTTCGATGTGACGAGCCACGACGAACGGCTGCACACCAAGGGGACGCTCGGAGCCATCGAGATTAAGGCTCTGGGGCCGGACAATGTGCGCAACGCGTTGGCTGCTTGCGCCGTCGGCTTGTGCCTTGGCCTATCCTTTGAGGCGATCGCGGAAGGCTTGGGCGACTTCGATGGCGTGCAACGGCGCATGCAAGTCAGGGGCGAGGCGAGAGGCGTGGCAGTTGTGGAAGACTACGCCCACCACCCGACCGAGCTCGCGAGCACCTTGGCGGCGGTCCGGTGCGCCGAACCGGGGCGCATCGTATGTGTATTTCAGCCTCACCTGTATAGCCGGACCAAGTTTTTCAGCGTTGAATTCGCCCAAGTGCTGGCGTCGGCGGACCGGGCGATTGTGACCGAGATCTACGCGTCCCGCGAGGCGCCCATGCCGGGGGTCGATGCAGCTTTGATTGTAGATGAGGCGCGGAAGAATGGCGCAGATCACGTCGAACTCGTACGGGAGATGAATGACGTTCCCGCGCGTCTGGCGGCTACACTGCACGCGGACGATGTAGTTCTCGTCCTCGGCGCAGGCGATATCAACCGCATCGTCGAACCCATTCTGAACGAACTGGAGCGTCCCTGATGGCTCGGCGGCGAACCACTCAAAACCGGCGCAAGGCGAAGCCGGGGCCCTTCCAGGATTGTCCGGTCGCCCGGGGCCTCGAGGGCACACTGGCGCTAATCGTATTGGTGGGGCTTTCCATCGCGTTCATCGCGTTTTGCCGAAACTCGCCGCGCTTTGAGGTCCGCACGATTTCCATTGACGGCACCGAACAGTTGGCGCCGGTGGCTGTCCGGGACGAGTCCGGGTTGACGAGGGCGGACAATATCTTCTTCCTCGATGTGGACGCGGTGCGAGAGCGTATCGAGGCGATGCCCCTCGTGAACTCCTGTCGCGTCGAGGTGACCTATCCCGATACGGTTTCGCTTCACGTGCGAGAGCGGAGGCCCTTCGCTTCGCTCCTTGTGGATCGGCGCAGCTTCGAAATGGACCGCGCAGGAATTGTGCTTCGAGAGTACGCGCCGGACGAGGTGCCCCGCGAGCCGTTCATATCGATGGTGCCGGGGCTTGATTTCGTTAGGCCGGGCCAGCAACTCGAGTATCCGGCCGTCATAGCGGCGCTCGATGCGTGGGAAGCTTTTTCGAGTACGGAGATGGCGCGGAGCGTGACCGTCTCCGAGCTGTCGGCCGAGCGTGTGGATAACTTGCGCATGTATTGCAACGAAATCGAGTATGCCCTGGTCTGGGGCCGCGGCAATTTCAAAGAACAGGCCCAACGGCTGGACTACTTTTGGAAGAAAGAAGGCGCCAACGCGAACTGCGACCAATATCTGGACCTTCGATTTGGGAATCAGTTTGTTTGTTTCTAAGCGGTCAGGTGGACCGGAGAATAATGCTCATGTTCTCGAATAAGGGCTACAAAAAAGACAGGAAGAGCTTTCGGCATTTGCCAGAACCCCTGGAGTGACATCATTCAAATGGGAGCCCATTGAGCTTGTGGCTTGTGGGCCAAACCCACGTTAGGAGAAACGCATGAATGATCGGGATGAAAACAGCATCGGCGGCACGCCAAATACACCTTCAAGGATTGAAGGTAGAGAAAGGGAGAATCTCATGAGTATCGGTATGTCCGACGAACTGGCTTCGTTTGACCAGGGGGCCGTCATCAAAGTCTGCGGCGTAGGTGGCGGGGGGAACAACGCCGTTGGGCGCATGATCCGCGAAGGTTTGCAGGACGTCGAGTTCATCGCCATCAACACCGACGCTCAAGCGCTCAGGGATTCTCCCGCCGGCATCCGATTGCAGATCGGGGCCGATGTCACAGGCGGCTTGGGATCGGGCGCGCAGCCGACCGTCGGCCAGAAGGCCGCCCTCGAGGATCGCGACCGGATTACGGATGTGCTTAAGAGTGCCGACATGGTTTTCGTGACCGCTGGCATGGGGGGAGGAACGGGAACGGGAGCCGCACCGATCGTTGCCGAAACGGCCCGCGCGAGCGGAGCGCTTACGGTGGGTATCGTGACCTTGCCCTTCGGCTTCGAGGGCAACGAGCGCATGGATAACGCGATGAAGGGCCTCGAAGAACTCGAGGAACGCGTCGACACCCTCATCGTCGTGCCCAACGACCGGGTCGCCCGCCTCTGCCAGAACAACATTTCCCTGCTCGACGCTTTCAAGCAGGCCGACGAAGTGTTGCACAACGGCGTGCGCGCCATATCTGAATTGATCACGGTGCCGGGCCTCATCAATCTCGACTTCGCTGATGTGCGCACGATCATGCAGTCCCGCGGCCGCGCCCTCATGGGGATCGGGGTGGCCGAGGGCGAAGAGCGCGCGCAGCGTGCCGCGGAAGAGGCCATCGTCTGTCCGCTTCTGGAACAATCGAACATTCATGGCGCGACGGGTGTGATCGCCAACATCCGGGGCGGGTGCGACATCGGGATGTGGGAAATCCAAGACGCCGTCTCCGCGGTCCAGGCGGCGGCAGACCCGAGCGCGAATATAATTTTTGGGGCGGTTGTGGACAGCGAGGAGCGCGCCGATGTTCAAGTGACGGTAATCGCCGCCGGTTTCAAGAGTGCCGTTCGCGAAGAAGACGGTTCCGGCCAGGGCGATGCGGCGGCGCCAATCGAAGTTGTTTCGTCCCCCGATATCGTTCCTGGGCCTCTAGACGAATTGCCCTCGACGGAGGAAGTTGATCCAGCGGCCGCAAAATCGGAAGATAGTGGCGTCGAACGCGAGGGAGTGTCCGCGCCGGCGGCCGTGCAAACGTCTCCGCCCGAGCCGGAAGTCGAATACTTGTTTCCTCAGGATGACTCGGGTCTCTTCGAGCCGGTGGCGAAAGTAGAGCCGGACGAAGACATGAGCATACCGGCGTTTATGCGCCGGGGAAAGCGAAGATAGTGAGCGACGCGGAGAATCGGTACCTGAAGCTTTTGCAGCGCGCCGTGCAGAAAGACGCTTCCGATATCCACATGAAGACTGGCTCCGCCCCGTACTACCGAATCGACGGCGAGATGGCTCCCGAGGGGAAGGACATCCTGGGCGAGCAGGAGATGAAATCGATTCTAAGCGTCATGCTGAGTTCCGAGCAACGGACCCATCTCAACAAGCGCGGAGAAGTCGATCTCGCCTTCACCGAAAAGGGGATTGGCCGGTTCCGTGTGAACGCCTTTCGCCAGCGCGGCACCGTCTCCATCGTCATGCGGCGGATTAAGTCGAAGATTTTGAACTTCGAACAACTCTACCTCCCCCCGCAAGTACAAAAGCTGGCGGAACTTGTGCGGGGCTTGGT
Organism: uncultured Nitrospirales bacterium; assembly: GCA_964401695.1. Lineage (GTDB taxonomy): Bacteria > Hydrogenedentota > Hydrogenedentia > Hydrogenedentales > JAPYPO01. The sequence goes on along the minus strand of CAYNZS010000012.1, from coordinate 26,738 downwards.
TCTGGTTACTGGCACCACCGGCAGCGGCAAGTCCACCACGCTCGCCGCTATTGTCGACGCCATCAATCAGGCGCGGAAATGCCACATTGTTACCATCGAAGATCCTATCGAGTTTGTTCATCAAGACAAGAAGGCCGTCGTCAACCAACGCGAAGTCACTATTGACACGAATGACTTCAGTTCAGCGCTGAAGTCGGTCATGCGCCAAGATCCGGATGTGATTCTCGTCGGCGAGATGCGGGATCTGGAAACATTTCAAGCCGCCATCTCAGCTTCGGAAACGGGGCATTTGGTGTTTAGCACGTTGCACACGAGCAACGTGATGCAGTCGGTAGACCGAATCATCGATCTCTTCCCGACCACCCAGCATGATCAAGTGCGCTCGGTTCTGTCGATGAACCTCAAGGCGATCATGTGTATGCGCTTGCTGCCGCGCAAGGATGGCTCGGGGCGGGTGCCCATGTGCGAGTTTCTCTTCACGACGCCCATCGTGCGCCGGCTCATCAAGGAGAACCGCATCGTTCAATTGGACTTGGCGATACAGCAGGGAAAAGAAGATGGAATGCTCGGGTTCAACGAAAGCCTCCATGGCCTCATCAAATCCAGGATGATCGATATTGAAATCGGGATGGAGATTTCGGAGAATCCCGAAGAGTTGGCCATGATGCTGCAAGGGATTCGCCTCAACTCCATGAAGGGCGGTATTCTTAAATAGCGAACCGACACAGCTTCTCCCCTCATTCCCACGGAGGACCATGGGAACCAGATATCCGGGCTAGAGGGGCCGCCGGGTCGTGAGATAGTCTGGAACTATTCGGTGGTACGGGGAATTGGACTGGAGTACCATTGGGTTCTTTCTCCGCGCCGGAATCTCTTGGGTCGGCGCGATTGGTTGCGGTTGTAAACGCTTGGTTGCGGTTTCAATGGAGAGCAATAGGAGTCGTGCTGCGGATGTGGCGATACGGTTTGTTGTGGGTCTTGGGTTTCGGGATTTTGGCTATTGCGCTGTACCGGGCGCCCGGCGGGATGGCGCAGATTCACGCGCAGGAGCCGGACGCCGCGCCTGCCGCGGAAACCACAGAAACAGGCACCCTAGAGATTGAAGGGATTACTCTCCAGAAGATGATCCGCGAAGGCGGGGCCATCCTTTGGGTTCTCATTGCGCTCGGATTCGTGGCCTTTGTCCTGGCCTTCTACTTGTTCTTGACCATCACGCCCAAACGCGAGGCCCCACCCACGCTCATGCGCCGCGTCACCGAGCAGATCCGTTCGGGCGACGCGCGCGGCGCCTATCAAATGTGCGAGGGACGCGATGAGCTATTGGCGAAGGTTCTTCACGCCGGCCTCAAGATGTCCGGACACGAACGCTATGTCATCCAAGAATCGATGGAGAGCGAAGGAGAGCGTGGCGCGGCGGAGTTGTGGCAGCGCATCTCCTATATGAACAACATTGGCGTCATCGCTCCGCTGCTCGGGTTGCTGGGCACCGTGTGGGGAATGATAGGCGCGTTCGGCGCGATTGCCCTCGACAACGCGCAGGTCAAGGGCCTGGCCATGGCGTACAACGTTTCGCAGGCCATGATTACGACGGCGGCCGGCCTGCTGCTGGCCATTCCGGCCCTGGTGTCGTACTACTATCTGCGCGGCCGCGTGGTCAGTATCACTTCTAGAGTGGAAGGGCAGGCGAGCGAATTTGTCGAACTCATCGTGCGGAATCATAGCGAATGAGATTCGGGCTCCGGCAACAGCACGAAGACGGCGGCGACCCAGTTCCGATGGCTCCGCTCATCGACATCGTCTTCCTGACGCTTGTCTTCTTCATGGTGACCTCGGTGTACTCGACGTTGGAAAGCGAAATCGATGTCACCTTGCCTACGGCGGACGGCGCGGTCGCAAGCGAGCGGATGCAAGGCGAGATCTTTGTCAACCTGCTTTCGGATGGCCGCATCGTCATCAACGAGCGGGAGGTGACGATCCCCGAATTGCAGCAAATCCTGAACAGGGTATCGGAGTACCTCACGGGAGGTTCGGTGATCATTCGCGGCGACCGCGGCGCGAATCTCGGGCGCGCGGTTGCTATCTTGAATTGCTGCAAGAACGCGAACATTCAAAATGTCTCCTTCGCGGCTGTTTCGGAGGAGCCGGAAGGAGGGCGCTGATGGCGCGGGCGAATCGGTTTCGGCGCTGGTCCGCGCGTCTCGCGTGGTTGATGGCCGTCTCCCTTGCGCTTCCCGCGGGCGCCGGTGAACAGGAACAGATCGATTTCGCGAATGGCCTCTTCAGCCGGGATTTTTACTTTGACGCCGCGCAGGAGTACCGAGCCTACCTCAAGGAATTTCCGGACGGAGCGCGCCGCTTTGACGCGCTGTACCGGCTGGGTGAAGCGGAAAGCGCGGAGGGCAATTACGATGAGGCGCTGGACGCGTTCGCCCAGCTTCTCGTCAGCGACATCGTGGGAGAGATGCGAATGCGCGCCCGCCTAAAAAGCGGCGTCGCCCTCTATCATCTAAAGCGTTACGACGGTGCGCGCCGCGCTCTGACGGAATCGGCGAAGGACAGTACACCGGATCCGCTGCGGGCCGAGGCCCTCTATTACTTAGGCAAGACTCATTTCGACGCGGGGAACACCGGCGACGCCGCTATCGCCTTCAAGACTCTGTCTGAGGAACTCGGCGGCGGCGCTCTGGCGGTCTATGGCCGGTATCAACTGGCCTTTTTGTACTTGGCCCAGGAACAGCTGGAACTTGCCGCTATCGAATTCTCGAACGTCGCTTCTAGCCCGGACGCCGACAGGGAGTCGCGGATGGAGTGCCGCTTCCGCGCCGCCGAGGCCTACGACAAACTCGGCTGGTTCGACGCGGCGGTAAGATCGTATGAGGAATTGCGTGGCGATTTCCCACAATCGGATTACGCGAGGCGGGCCGCGTACGGCTATGCGTGGTCGCTCTATCATAGCGGCCAATACGCCAAGTCGGCGGAAGCCGCCGCCACGTTCCTGCGCGAATTCCCCGAATCTCCCGAGCGCGCCGGCGTCGCCTACCTTCAAGGCAACTGTTTCCAGCAGCAGGAACGATTCGACGAGGCTCTGCGGGCATATGCGGCGCTCCGAAAAGATTTCGCGGGAACCGGCTTGGCTCACCGCGCACACTACAAGACGGCCTGGGTACACCACTTGCGCGGCAACGCGGACGCGGCCAAGGCGGAGGCCCAAGCCTTCCTGAAGGATCCGCCCGAGATGGCGCTCGTAGGCGACGCGGCCTTCCTGCTAGGAACCATCCTCTCCTCGGAAGGCAATTTCGCGGACGCCTTCGAGGAATTCCGGCTGGTCGCGGCCCGTTACCCGAACAGCGAATTCGCCGCGGAAGCCCTCTATAAGAGCGGCGAGTGCCTCGCTCAGATCGGGCGCACCGCCGAAGCCGCCGAGACCTTCGCCCAATTTGCCGAGAAATTCCCCGAGAATGCGTTGGCTGGGGACGCGGTACTCCGCGCGGCGGACGCGGATTTCCGTGTTGGCGAATACGCGAAAGCGTCAAGGAAATACGATCAAATCCTCGTGGCTTCTCCAAACCCCTACGTCGAAGAACAGACGCTGTACCGCTTGGCCTTGGCCCACCACAACCTGGCAGCGTACAAGGAGAGCTACGAAACATTCCTCGTACTGCTCGAAAAATTTCCGAAAGGACGGCACCGTGCGGAAGCGCGTCTGCGCGTAGGTGACTATCTCCTGCGCGATGCTGGCCAGCCCCTGAACTCGATGGTGTATTTTGAAGCGGCGCTGGAAGACGAGCCGCGGGGCGTCCACGCCGGGCGCGCGTTGCAGGGCTTGGCGTTGGCGCACTACGCCTCGAAAGACTATGACGGCGCAGCCGAACTTTTCGCCCGGACTATCGCGGAACACACCGGCGTCCCGCTTGATTCTGAAATCTTCGCATGGACGGGCGAACACCTCTTCTCGAAGGGGGACTGGGATGCGTCCATCCGGGTTCACGAAGCGCTTCGCAAGAGAATCCCCTCGTTCGAAGCGATGGATCGCGTGTACTTTATAATCGCGGAGGCCCAAGAGAAACTGGGGAATGAGAAGGAATCCATCGCTACCTACGCTACGGTGATCAAGGCGTTTCCCAGCGGTGCGTTCGCCGGCGAGGCCCGTTTTCGGGTCGCTCGGCTGCGCGAAAAGGTGGGCGACGTGAAAGAGGCCATGGCCGCCTACCTCGAATCGGCGGAAACAGACTCGGGAGAGAAGGGCGCGCGCGCGCGATACCGGTTGGGCGAATTGCTAGAGGCGGACGAACAATTCAGCGAAGCGGCGCGCCACTTCATGCGCATCGCGATTCTGTTCTTTCACGAGGAGTTAACGCCTAACTCGCTTTTCCGCGCGGCAACGTGTTTCGAGAAGAGCGGGGACACGGCCCGGGCACGAAGCGTACTCGAAGAACTGCTGAAGGACTATCCGGAGAGCCCTCGCGCGGGAGATGCCCAGGTGAAGCTGGCGTCGTTGCCGCAATACCGGGGAGAAAGGAACCACGAATGAACACCACTAGACGCGAATCCTGAAGATATCCATGTCTAGTGCGTTCATTCGCGGTTCAGACGCAGGAAACGCACATGCGGAATCGAAAGTTAATGCTTGCCCCCAGTTTCCTAGCGGCCGTAGCCGTGTACGGATCTCTCTATCTTATCGCCCCGAACGTTCATCTTATCCAGGCGAATTCCACCGCAAAGAAACTGCTGGAGCTATTCCGGGTGGACTTGTGGGAGACGATGGAACCGCCAGCGCTCCGCGACCGCGGCGTTGATTCGACCGGTGGCGAACGCCGCCCGAAACGCATCGAAGATTTGCTGGAACGAAACTCGGAGCTGCTGGCCGACCCCGAGCCGTTGCTCGAAGCGGCTGCCGATGTCCCTCTTTTGGCGGACCGGGTTGCATCAGACGAGGTCCAACGCGTCTATGAACTCGATCAGGACGACTTAGCGTTCGAGCGCGCCGACACAAAGATCATCGAAATCACACAGGCCGCGGCGCGTGACGGCATTCGCGTCGCCAAACGTGTCGTCGCGCCGAGCGCGGACAACATTCTCGAAGCGGGCGCGTCCCCTGTATTGAGCGGCAAGAACAGCGCCCCTCCCAAAGGCCGCATCCTCAGCTTCGCGCCCGCGGCGGCCGATTCGGCAACGACGCAGCTTCGCGCCTCCGAGCCCAAGGAAGCGGATCGTCCCGATTTTGAAGAAGGCGTCCTGCGTGAAGAAGAACCCGCCCTCGCCCTGCCCGGCCCACCCGAACTGCCCGATCTGCCCATTGAACGTCTCATAGCGCGGGCCCCCGTCAAAGAAGAAGTTATCGAAGAAAGCCCATACGAATTCATCGACGACCTCGTCAACATCGAGTTGGAATCCTACGTCAGTCCTGGCGAGGAGCAGGGCTTCTTCCGGCTCCGGATCGTTCCGCGCGAAGACCGGGCTATCGAGAGCCTGCCAAAAGATATTACCTTCGTCATTGATGCCTCGAAGAGCATCATGCAACGAAAACTGGATTTGACAGCGAAGGGCCTGCGCGATTGCATCGCCATGCTGAAACCGGAGGATCGGTTCAATGTTGTTGTGTTCCGCGATTCGCCCAGCTTCTTCCGCGCCGCTCCGGTCAACGCTACCCCCAGCGAGATCGCGGCCGCGAATGCCTTCCTGGAAAATATCGAATCGCGCGGCGAGACGGACGTGTATGAAGGCATTCGCCCGGTCGTTTCACAAAACGCGCCCATCGGCACTCCGGGCGTAGTCATGGTCATCAGCGACGGACGGCCGACCACAGGCGTACTCGTGGGGCGCGATGTCATCAACGCGGTTACGGACGAGAATTCAGGCCGCACCACCGTCTACGCTTTCGGCGGCGGCCGCACGGTAAACCGATACCTGCTGGACTTGCTGGCCTATCGCAACAAAGGCGAATCCAGGGTCTCGCCCCGCATGGACAACATCGACGAAGACCTCCCTGACTTCTTCCGCGAGTTAAGCGACCCGATACTCGTAGACTTGGCTTCGGACTACGGGCGAATCGATGACAGCGAGGTGTATCCCAAGGAACTGCCCGACTTTTATCGCGGCCGGCACGTCGAGGTTTACGGCCGCTACTCGCTTTCGGATGACAAAGACTTCGTGATGCGGCTTGTCGGGGACGCGGGGATTCGTCAGAAGGGGTTAGTTTTCAAGGCGGATCTCGAGCAGGCCCGCTCCGGAGACGCGACCATCGCCCACGATTGGGCCTTCCAGAAGATTTACTACCTCATCGGCGAAATATGCCGCGTAGGCAAACGCGCCGACCTTGTCTCGGAACTGCAAACCTTGAGCCGCCTATATCGCATCCGCACCAGCTACTCGGAGTAGACCATGTCGATCTCGCGCCGGACTTTCCTGGGATCGGTGGCGGTGGGCGCACTGCTGTCCCCGCGCTCGTTAAGCGGCGCCGTGTTCAAATGGATGCCCAGAGAACTGGACTACCGCGATCCGGTGACCAAGGCGCGCATCCGAGTGCTGACGGACGGCACATCGAACGACGAAATAACCGATCAGATCCATCCCATGTGGACGCGAGGCATGCGGTATGCGCTCTTCAATTCGGACCGTTCGGGCGAGCTCGCGCCCCACGCCCAACTCCTCGTCACCGGGGAGACTCGGCCGCTTGCGCGCGAAGCGATAGGGCCTGGACGCTTTCGCCAAAGTCAGAAATCCTCCACATGCTGTGCGGACGGCGCATCGAATCGCAGCTCGTCGAGGCCAACCATCTTATCGGCAAGAACCGCGCTGAGATTCGCTTCGAGATACCGACGATACGAGGTCTCGTCGCCTGCGTCGATGTATAACTGCTCGACCTTGTTCTCGACGAGGCGGCCCCGCGCCTCCTCTCCGAACTTCACATCGCGCTTCGCGTACAGAACCGCCGGAGTGTCTTCGCGGACACGCAAGTACAGGTCGAACCCCATCACTGTGTCCAAGCGTAACGACGTAACCGAAATCGGCATGAAACGTTTTTCTTCCGCTGCCGGCTCCGAGCTTTTTTCCGCCATTTCCTCAGCCATGATCGCAACCCTATCATCCGTGGCATAGACAGGGCAACAGCGGCGTCGAATGCAGAGTTTTCCGTGCCGCGTCCTTCAGCGGAGCGGGGCGCTGGGTGGATTGATTTCAGATTTGAGAAGCCTGCCGCATTCACGCGACCGCCCTATGGAAATACCGGGGCGCGACATAGGGACGCGAAACCTCTTGTCAGCGGCGTAATCGTGAGATATACTAAGGCGTTAGTATCTTTTTGCCGTAGGAGAAGCCATTCTTATGCGACATAGCGCCAGCATGGTAGCTTCGATGGAAGGCGTGAGCCGTCCCGTCTACCGCATTGCAAAAGAATTGACCCAGAATAGCCGCTCAGGATTAACGATACGTTTTCTCTCGAAGAAACTCGAACTGCCCGAAGAGGAAGTCGAATACCTCGTCGATGTCAATCGTCAACTCCTGTTTACGGACCTGACCAAAATCAAACTCGCGGCCGAGGGCCTCAACGCCGTGAAACGCATCACGGACGGCCTCGAGAACCTGGGCGATGTCCCATCCCTCTTTCGCCGCGTTAAGTCCATGGCTTCCCATGATTTCCGCGAGCTCGAAGAGCGGCTGGGTATCGTGCGGCCCGGCGCGAAGAAGGCTGTGGTCGAAGAACTCATCGATCAATATTACAGGCACCCTGACTCTATCGTGGAGTACGTGGCTGGCAAAAATTTCTCGGCGAAGGCGCACGAGATCTTCGATATCGTGTGGCAATCCAAAGACGGCGTAATGCCCGTCGCAAAGATTCGTGCGGCCTCATCCTCCTCGGAGTACGAAGTCGAACAGGCTCTGTGGGAATTGTTCCGAGGCTGCGCGCTCTTCGAGATGTTTCGTTTCGACGCCGAAGAACGGCTCGTCCGCGTCGCGGGACTTCTCACTGAAATCCGCCAATGGCGCGAAGAGGCTGCGGAAAGTGAAAAGAGGAAGCACTCGCTAAAGGGTAAGAAGACTTCCCCCGGAATCGCGCATCAACGGGGCCTCGAGTTTTGCGACACCATCTGCCGGGTCGTCGCGTCTATCGCGGCGCGCCCCGTGCGGCTTCGAGGCGATGGCGAACTCTTCCGCGAGGACCGGCGGCGCCTCTCTGAAATTGTGCGCGAAGACGCGGAGCCCTCCCTTAGTACATGCCTGTGGGCCGCGGAGGGGATCGGTTGGCTTGGGCGTGTTGACAACGGATTGCGCGCGGGAAATCTCGAGCCACTGATTGAAATGGGCCGCTTCGACCGCCACAAGCTCCTCTTCGATTGGATGACGACCACCGGAAACGAGGGCGAATCGAAGCGCATTCTGACCAGCGCGTTGGATGAGATGAAGATCCAAACGTGGTACCCCTCCCTCGGATTCGTTCGGCAGGCCGTCCATCGCGTTCAGAGCAGCGAGCGCAGCATCCTCAAATCTCAAGGCGCGCATTGCCGCTACGTTAGTCCGACCAGTGCTTCGGGCGCCGACAAGAATCTGGCGCGTTCGCTCGAGGAGACACTCGCCTGGCTAGGGGTTGTCGACACCTCCGAGGATGGCATCCGTAGCTATTTTCGTGTCAGCCAACTGGGATTGTTTCTGTTGCGCGGCGACGGCGAAGCGAAATGCCGCAAAGATTTTGGCGAGAAGCAAACAGAAATTGTCGTCCAGCCCAATTTCGACATCGTGGTGCCCACCCAAGATACGGACTCCCTCCTCGCGGTGCCCCTCGACCAGTTCGCGACCCGCCAAAGCACGGGGCAAGCGACGGTCTACCAGCTCGACAAGGACAGCTTCACCCAGGCCCTTCAAGATGGGCACGATGGTGACACCTTTGTCGAGTTCCTGCTCAATCACAATCGTGGCGGCACGTTGCCCAGCAACGTCATGACAACGTTGGACGACTGGCGCGGCGGCTTGCGGCGCGTACGGCTGAAAACGATTCATGTTCTCGAGACCGACGACGTGCTCGTTATGGCGGAGCTCATGCACCGCCGGAAATTCAGAAAGCATCTCGAAGCCGTCGATCCCAAGAGGCTCGCCATTTACTCCGAGATTCCCAAGGCAGAATTGACAAAACATCTGGAAAAAGATGGCTTCATCGTGGAGTAAGCTCCGCGTGACTTCCTGCGCTTTTTGAATCCGCTCATCCCACAACCTATAATTCACACCAAAGGATCAGGGCCGCTACTGTGTAAAAGGCGCCGCGCATAATGGAGTTTCCCCACCCTAGCAATCCGACCTTACCCGTCGTGGGCATCCTGTTCTTGGACCTCTCTGCATTCGGCGTCTGGGTCGACATGCGGAGGCGTAGGCAAAAAACGTGCCGCCGTGCCGAGAGCGAAATACACGCCATGATGGAGATCATTCGGGAACGGAATTTCTCCGAAGAAGAAATCAAGATCCTGCTCAATCTCGTCAAGCGCCGCGCCAGCTTACACGCGCTCCGCGCGATCACGACGCGCCACGACTATGATCGGTGCGTTGACGAAGAAATGGCCGCGCTGGAAAAGAAGAATGATCCCAAGGAATTCGAGCGCATTGACCTGCTTCTGCGCGACATCCGGGGAATCCTCGGGCTCGATTACGTCCCCTTCGGGCAACGCATTCACCCCACGCGCGAGATTCATCCGGGGCAGTCGGTCACCGTGGCGAAGGCCAACGAGGCCACGCTCAAATGGATTCGCATAACCATTGATGAAGGCGACGAAGCCTACTACACCTTTTCGCCGAGGGCTAAGAAAGGCGACAGCGTCCCATCGATCCGGGCGGGCGACGAATTGCGGTGCCGCATGTGGCGCGACGATGATGCGCGCTATGTGTTCGCCACCGAGATCATATCCACCGAATCCGATCCGCGCTCGTGGCGCGCCAAACACACGCACGACTTCAAGCGTGTGCAAGCGCGCAGCCACTTCCGCATCCGCCACGACCAGACCACTACCGTTTCGATCCTGAACGGACCCGTCGATGGGAACATGGAGAACGCGAGTGGCCGCCACACCGTGACGAAAATGCGCGGCCGCATCACAAGCCTTAGCGCGGGCGGTTGCGCGCTCGTCATGCAACAACCCGTTTCCAAGCAGGTTCTGCTGCGCATTTCCCTCGAACTGTCCGCCGAAGAACCCCTCCCGCTCGAAGCCCGCATCGTGGCGACCTCAACCATTTCCGGGGGTTGCCATCTTGTTCGCGCCACCTTTGTCGGTCTAGACGACACCTGGTGCGACCGCGTCGCGAAATACGCGCTCCACCGCCAGCAGCACGCGCTCGGTGAAGAACAAGAAACCGTTGACTAGCATGTTTGCCGAAGCATTCCGCGGACTCCAACAGAACCTCCGCACCCTCGCGCTCTATGTCGCGCTAATCGTTTCGCTCCACTCTGGGCTGCTCATCGCAAATCTTGAATTCATAGAGCCGGTCAAAGAAACGCTCGATCCTCTCCACCTGAATCTCTACAAGTTCTCCACGACCATCCTCACCGCACTGTGTTGGGCTTGCATCCAATCCATTTGCTACGCGCGCTTTGGCCACAACATCGATAGGCCTTTCTGGAAAGTTGACGGCGACTGGGAAGCGCTCAGGCGATTCTTCAAACTTTGGTTTCTCCTTGACCTGGGGGCGCTCACTCTCTTCTCTGTGCCCGATGCGCTCCTTTCCGCGACGGGAGATGAAACGCTCGCGCTCGCGTTCTTCTATTTCGCCCTGGCTGTCGCCATTCTTGCCGCTCCTTTCGGAACCGCTGTAATGTTCAATGGCAAGTTCGGACGGGAGGAGGTCAAGGCGGCCGCCACCACCCTGGTCAATCAACTCCCCCGCGTCTTCGTAATCATGATACTCACCTACTGCGTCGCCATGCTTCTCAGTCAGCTTCTCATCGCGGAAACCATGACCCCATGGCTATCGCCCCTCGTATACATCGTGGACGCGTACTTCGATTGTCTCATCTTTTGCTGTATCTGGCACCTGTGCATGGTGGACCGCGACGAAGATACCGAAGATATAGACTTTGATTTTTGAGAACGGTGTGGACTCCTATGAGAATTGAACTCCCCTGCGGCGATGCCCCTGTAGATGCCGAACTGCCGAATGCTCAATTTCTGGGCGCGCTGGACATTCAGCCCGTAGCGCCGACCGCGTCGCCGAGCCAGGCCATCGAAGCGGCGCTTGTCGATCCCATCGGGATCGAAGGGTCGGTGCTGAAGCCGTTTCGGCCCGGCGAATCCGTCTTGATTATCGTATCCGACTCCTTCCGCCAAACGCGGGCGGATCAAGTACTTCCGGTCCTCCTCGAAGGCTTAGAGGCCGCCGGTATCGCCGACGATCGCGTCTCGATTCTGTTCTCAACCGGAACCCATCGCGGCCCCTACGAAGACGAGCAACGCGCCATTCTCGGCGAAGGAGCCTTCGCCCGCCTTCAGGGCCGCATCTACTCTCACGACGCATGGAACCAAGAAGAACTTGTCCACATCGGAACGACCCGGCGCGGCACCCCTGTTGAGTTGAACCGCCGCCTTCTCGACGCCGACCGCGTCATCGCGACCGGGGCCGTCGTTTTCCACTACTTCGGCGGTTTCGGCGGCGGCCGCAAGTCTATCGTACCTGGTGTGGCGTCTGGGCGCACCATCGCCGCGAACCACGCCATGAACCTCCACCCCACGAATGACACGCTCGATCCCAACGTGAGAATCGGAGAGCTCAAAGGAAACCCCGTCGCGGAAGACATGCTCGAAGCCGCCTTGTTGACGCGGGTGGACTTCATCGTCAACACAGTTTTGAATCGAGATGGCGAAATTGCGAAAGTCTTCGCAGGCGACCTGGCGCAGGCGCACGAAGCCGCGTGCGCGTTCGCCGCCGAATTGTTCACCGCACCGATCGGCGAACGAGCGGATCTCGTCGTTGCGGCTTCGCCCGGCACACGCAACTTCGTACAAACGCACAAAGCCCTCTTCAATGCATACCAGGCCGTGAAGCCCGAGGGGAGAATCGTGCTCTTGGCCCCGTGCCCCGAAGGCCTTGGGGGCGATCAATTCCAGAAATGGCTTCGCCTGGGCAGTCGTGCCAGCATCATTGAGGGCCTCCGCCGGCAAAGCGAGATAAACGGACAAACGGCCCTATCGACCATCGAAAAGAGTCCGATCACCACACTCGTAACAGAGATGAACGAGGACGAAGTCGCGCTTCTTCAGGCGGAGAAGGCAGACGGCCTGCAATCCGCCCTCGACAGCGCGGTCAAACAAATTTGCTCGCAAGGCATAGCGGCGCCGAGCGTATACACCATGTCGTCCGCCGCATACACAGTGCCCCGTCTCGCGCCGTCCCAACCGTGAATCTCAAACCCCCATCCCCTGCGTCATTCACGGTCGAAATTCTTCTTTGATCAATTTCTCCGGCAGCGCCGGCACGGCGCCCGGCTGTGTGCAAACAAACGAGGCCACTGCGTTTGCATACCTATTCGTATTGCATAATCCTCTATCTTGAAGATACCCCATGATTGCGGCGGCCGTGAATGCGTCGCCGGCCCCCACGGTACTTGCTATGGTTTCCGGCTTGGGTGAAACGGCAAAACTTTCTTCATCTTCCGTAACCATGAAGGCCCCTTTAGATCCGCAAGTGAGAATGGCAAGTTTCAGATTCCATCTTCTTAAGAGCGTTTTCATCTGCTCCTCGTCACTGCCGGAAACGTCTAGCACTCCCGCAACCAGGGAAAGCTCTTCGTCATTCATTTTGAGCGCGGAGGCGCGCTTCAGTGAGGAGAGGACGACCTCTGCGCTGTAATAATCCTGCCGGATATTGATGTCGAACATCCGCAGGCACTGCGGAGATGTCGCATCCAGGAATTTCTCTATCGAACTTCGAGAGGCGTTGTTCCTTTGCGAAAGGGACCCAAAGCAAACGGCATCCAATTGCGGGGCAATTGTTGCCATCTCATCGGTAAACGGAATGTAGTCCCACGCGACATCCTCGCGAATCTCATATTCGGGCTCGCCTTCAGGGCCGAGCTCGACATTTACGATGCCTGTTGCAGATGAATCGTTTACGGCAATGCCGGAGACGTCGACGCCATGCCCGGTGAGGAACGCTCGCCCTTCCACGCCCAACGCATCGTTGCCCATGCAGCTTACGACATACGCCTGGGCGCCCAGCGCGCTGCAGTGGCAGGCACAGTTCGCCGGCGCGCCGCCAAAAGTCTTCTTGCCTCCGTGTACGTCCCAAAGCACTTCGCCAAGGCCCGCGATCTTGGGTTTGCTTTTCAAATCGTCATTCCAGGGCACGGCTCCGTCAGTTTCCGTTGTCCAGACGCCAACCGCATAGGTGAGGTCTTGCCCCGAAGGGGCTACGGTAGCAACTCCTTCGGGGCAGGATACCTCAAGCATTCAGCGCCTCATCTCCCAACAACGCCAACAGGATAGTTCCCCAAAGCGTCTAGGTGGAACAGAGACAGGTGCCACATCCTCTCTTAGATTTTCAAGGGTATTGAGAAGGGGGGCAGGCTACTTGCCTTGCCAGACCGGAGGCCTCTTCTCGAAGAACGACTTGACCCCCTCTTTGCTGTCTTCGGAGCTTGAGGTGGCAAGGAAGTCTTTGCTGGTTTTGTCAAAGGTTTTGCTGTACGGCCATTCGAGAGAGCCGTAGGTGAGTTCTTTGATGCCCTTTATCGCCATGGGAGCGCCGCGCGACACTTTGATAGCCATTTCCATCGCCGTGGCCATCAGTTCGTCGGGCGGCACGACCTTGCTCACCAGGCCGATTCGTTTCGCCTCTTCCGCGTCGATGATCTCGCCGGAGTACATCAGTTCAAGCGCATTGCCGAGTCCGACGATGTAGGGCAACAGGCAGGGGCCGGCGCCGGTGTCCGGGGTCAATCCTCTGAGAGGAAAGACCCAACCGAAACGGGCCTTTTCCGACGCGATGCGGATATCGCACTGAGCGGTCCACTCGGCGCCCATACCCACCGCGGCGCCATTGACAGCGGCAATCGTGGGTTTAGGAATATGGCAGAAGTCCCATTTCGTCGGCAGCGAGGTCTCGGGCCGCTCGACGACCTTCTGTTTTCTTGCCGACTTCGTTGCCTCGACCAGTTCTTCCCGGACAACTCCGGTGTCTAGATCCGTACCGGCGCAAAAGGCTCGGCCGTTGCCCGTCAGGATTACCGCGCGGACTTCGTCATCAAGGGCGATCTCGTTCAAGATATCGGACTTGTCGACCTGCATGTGAACCGTGACCGAATTCATCTTCTCCGGTCGATTCAGCGTGATCGTAGCGATGCCGTCCTCTTTCGTGTAAATAATCTGCTCTTCTGCCATTCTGTTGCCTCCTTGGGTTTAATGACGTTCTTTCATTGTTCATAGTCCTATTCTGACCACCGTCAACGGTTGGGGGGTTCTGTGACAAACTAACGCCGACGACCGGCGGGCGGGGAAGCACGTCCACACCCATCCTACTGTGATTTCGCTGGCAGTCCACGAGAGTTAATCAGAAAAAGAGCGTCGGATCAAGAAAGAGCGACGGAGGGCTATGCGTTACGCGTGGAGTAGCGGTGTCCTCAACCCGTCAGATAATGCGGATCTAAGAAGAGCGGGTCACTCTTCGAGATTCGCGGCCAGTGTTTCTCCAGTTATCTTCAACATTACCACCCCGTGTGAAGGAACGCTGGCGGTATAACTGTTGGAGTGGGAACCCTTGGCAGCGTGTTCCCAGAGGTCGCGTACCGTGGCGCTGCGGCCTTGCAGGCCAATGTCGCTCCAGTTAATGGTGATATCAGTAGCCGACGCACCGATCCGGTTGAATAAGGCAACGGCCACGCTGCCGTCGGCCATCCGTTTGGCCCACACTTCTTTGTGGGCATCATCTCTAACCCGTGTTCCTTGAATGCCGAGCGGATCCTGGTTTACGGCGATAACTTCGGCGTTCGTCAAGATATCCTTGATTACTTCGGGCATCTCTCGAACGTCATTGCTGGCGAGCAGGGGAGACGCCATAATGGACCACATGCTGAAATGGCTTCGATATTCGGTATCGGTCATGCCAGTGTCTTTACTATGAAATCCTTCGCCATAGTTGCCCACTTGTATCATGTCCGGATCATTCCAGAAGCCCGGCCCGGCCATCGCCGCATAGTTGTTGTTCAAATCTATGTGCTTGACCACATGCTCCCAAGTGTCCCGGATATCGCCGGTTGTTCTGTTCATATTTCCGGTTTCCGCATGCCACTCGCGATTTCTGCCGGCGTTCATGCTAAATAGAATATCGCGGCCGGAGGCGTCAAAAAGGTCTCGCCAGAGCTTGTATTTTTCTTCCATTATCTTCCCGTCCATGTAGCAGTTATCGAGCTTGATGAAATCGACCTCCCACTCGATAAACTGAGAAACATGCAAGATTTCCCTGCCGATTCCTCCCACAGGATCTCGACCGCAGTCCGTTTCGCCGGGGCAGGTATGGAGTCCGAACTTGAGCCCCTTGGCATGAGCGTAATCGGCCACCGGCTTCATCCCATTGGGAAACCGCTTGGGGTGTGGAAGAAGCTCTCCGTCGACGCCCAGGTGGTTATCGCGCCAGCCGCCGTCGATCACCACATAGACATACCCGGCGTCTCTCATTCCTGAATCCACTATCGCATCCATAATCTCGTAGATAGTGGTCTCCGAAAACCCTCCTTTGCCAAAGTGGTTCCAACTGTTCCAGCCCATCGGCGGGGTAAGGGCCAGGCCATTATCTAACGCGGACGCTTTATCGGTAGCGGCGCCGAACATGATAGCTAACAGAAGGGAGGCTAGTGGAAGTGACATTGCTGTCGCACGCCATTGGTTTACAAACATGATTGGACTCCTCTAATTTTGATTCGAAATCAAGTACGCGAGTGTACGCCGCAATAAAGTTTGACTGCGCCACGCTGTTCTTTGTTTTCGGTTGACGTTGTTTGAGGCGCGGGTGAGACCGCGAAGGACCTCTAAAAGCCAAGCTGCTTCTTGTCAAGTTCCTTCTGTCCGACAGCTTTTTCGGGGGCCACCTCAAGGATGATCGCCATCATCTCCTCGAGCTTCTCGGGATATTGTTCGGCCAGGTTGCGCGTTTCGCCGGGATCTTCGGAGAGATGAAACAGCAGGCCTGGTTCATCGACCCCGGTCTTATCCCATATGCCGATGCCGCCGCGCTCCGTAATACTGCCGGGCGGGATGTATTTCCAGTTGCCTTTGCGCACGGCGAGTTGGGTCAGGGCCTCCTGCACGACGTAGTCGCGGCCCTTCTCGGACTTTCCGAGCAGTGCCGGCAAAATGTTCTGGCTGTCGACGCCGGCTTTGGCGGGCATCGGCTGTCCGATGAGCGCGGCGATCGAGGCAAAGAGGTCGACCTGGCTGACCAGCGCGCCGGAGATGCCGGGCTCGACCTTGCCTGGCCAGGACACGATAAACGGCATTCGCGTGCCGCCTTCCCAGCGGCTGTATTTCCCGCCGCGCCACGGACCGGCCGGTTTGTGATTGCCGAGGTTTTCAATCGCGCCTTCCCAGTAGCCGTCGAAGAGCACGGGACCGTTATCGGAAGAGAGCACGATGAGCGTGTTTTCGTATTGTCCATTAGCCTTGAGTTCCTCGATGAGGCGGCCGACGCACCAGTCGAAAATAACCAGCGCATCGCCGCGCGGGCCAAGACCGGTAGAACCCTGGAAGCGCGGATGCACGGTGCGCGGCACGTGGTTTTCGTTCGGGGCATAGTAAAGGAAGAAGGGCTTATCCTTATTGGCGCTGATAAACTCGATTGCCTTCGCGAGATAAGTGTCGGCCATGTCTTCGTCTTTGAAGCGGGCGCTTTGGCCGCCCGTCATCCAACCGATGCGGCTGATGCCATTGACGATGGTGCCGGCATGTTGCTCATCGGCCTGCATCTTGAGCAAGTGCGGATGGGAAATGCCGGTGGGCTCGTCGCCGACCATCCCCTCATAGCTGACCTTGACCGGGTCGGCGGGATCGAGGTTTACGATACGGCCGTTCTCGATGTAGACCGACGGAACGCGGTCGGCGGTTGCGGCCATGTAGAACGAATAGTCGAACCCGATCTCCTTGGGCCCGGGCTTAATCGCGCCGTTCCAATCCGGTTTCCGGTCGGCCGGCCCAAGGCCGAGATGCCACTTGCCGACGAGGCCGGTGGCATAGCCATTGTCGCGCAGGAACGAGGCGAGGGTCGGGCGACTGGGATCGATGATCAGTGGCGCGGTGCCGGGCAGGATCTTGGCGGACTTGTTACGGAAGGCATATTCGCCGGTGAGCAGCGAATAGCGCGACGGGGTGCAGGTGGCCGCGGCGCAGTAGGCGGACAGGAAGCGGACGCCGCCGCCGGCCAAGGTGTCGATGTTGAACGTGTCGATAGCGGTGCCGCCGTAGCAACTGAAGTCGCCATAGCCGATGTCGTCGCCATAGATGATGACGATGTTGGGTTGCTCCACGGCAGTAGCGGCCAAGCCGAACGCTAGGGCGGCGATTGCTGCGAGCCGTGTTCCGTGCCTCATAGAGTATCTCCTTGTGTGGCCCAGGTACCTCATAGCCGCCGCTGACAAGAAGCCGAGGCTTCTTGCATAACAACCTTGGCACAAGCGGCCTAAGTATGTAAGAAGGAGTCGGCTTTGTGAAGACAGAGAGTACTCTGCTTGAGGCCGGACTTACAAGGTTTGGGCGGCTTGCGTGAAACCTCGAAATACCTTGCGCGTCCGTGCTGTCCACCCTACGGACCGATCGCTCGGCTCGGCTCGAGCAACCGCGCAAAACTCGTAAGCCCAACTCCTCTCCCTGGTTTGGGAGAGGGTGGACGCCTCCGCAGTTTCCGGCGACTCCAAAGCCGGGGCAGGAGGTATCCGGGTTAGGCTGAATGAATTGACGTTCCCTGAGGGAGTTGGTATCGTGGCCGATGCGATGGGCGCCTTTTCTTGTGCGCAACGTAGCGGAGGCCTGTTTGCTGCGGAAATGAATCGTGCGATAAACACGGACGGGCCGCGCTACGCTGTCCGAGAGGAGGAATAATGTTCGCTTTTCGCGCAATGAATCCGAGGTTTCCGATCCTGTTCGTAGCGCTTTCAGCAACCAGCCTGGCCTATGGCCAGTTCGCATGGCAGAGGGCAGAAGAACGCGACCCGGCAGAGGTCGAGCGCATCGTTGGAGAGATTGGGAAGCTAGAGCCGTCCCGGGATCTGAATATCGTCTGGGTGTGGGGCATCGACAAGATGCACGGGAAAGGCTACCACGAATACGCCTGGGTCATGGACCGCTACGTGAACGATCTATTGTGTACGGTTCCGCGCGTCACGGTAACCCCCGCCATGCACTTCCCTTCGGACGAGCAATGGGAAAAGGCCGACCTCGTCGTGTTCTACCTGCATGTGAATGAAACGCGCAAGAATGACCCATGGGATTACGATGCCATAGACCGCTATCAGAAGCGCGGCGGCGGATTGATCTTTCTTCACTTCGCTTTGGCTGAAGGTTCGGGTGTCGAACTGGCCAAGCGCGTGGGGCTGTCGATGAGCCGAACCAGCAAATGGGGCATTATGTATTCGCCGGTGAGCCTTACCGCCGCAGCGGCGAACTCTCCCATCTTCGAGGGCTTTCCGGCGCAGTTCGAACTTCCCGAAGAGCACTATTGGGCTCTAACCGGCGACGTGACCGCCATCACTCCCCTGGTGACTTCGCCCGCCGGCCCGGCAATAGAAAACAAGGGATCAGACGGTCCTCCCAAGCTTGAAGATCTGGACGGAAAGCCCTGGCCAGTGATGTGGACGAAGGAGGTAGGCAAGGGCAAGGTTTTCGCCACGGTGGCCGGCCACAACTTCTTCACCTACAACGATCCCTACTTCAGAATCATCCTGCTGCGGGCCATGGCTTGGACGATGAACGAATCTTTTGACCCGTTTAAGCCGCTGGTGACGATGCGTACTGGGCGGTAGGCGCACCCCCGCCCATAGCACTCTTTAAGCCGCGATAGGTTGCACGAGCCTTCCGGCCGAGCCGTTGTTGTGTTAGAGTGAACGTTCAGGCCAACGGAAGCCCGCAAACACAGGGCTTCTGGCCGCGAGACGCAAGAAAAGGGACAGACACGTCTCCGCCCGGGCCAGGCCTTTGATCGGAATTAAGTATTGTGTCCCCAGAATTCCCCCGATGAGGTAGTCGATGCCATAGTCGAATTCGCGGCAAAGATTCGGGACAGCGGCCCCACGGACTAACGCGTTCCGATAAACGGCCTGTTTGGGAATTCTGGGAATTCTGGACGCGGTAGGAACCTCTTAATTAGGTATTGTGTCCCCGGAACCCCGTTTTTTCGCTCATCGTAAAAAGCCACGGCCGTTGGGGAAGTACTGCCGGTATTTGTCGGCTATTTGTCCGTCAAAGACAACAGCCGTTCGCTGAACGGCGCCGGATACGCGGTTATCCATAGCTCCGGCTTGAAGTTGTCGGAACCGTTTTTCATCCCCAACACTACCGCATCGATCGGCGCCCCTTTCATATTCGCGGTCAGCGGAACGTAATAGGTGTAGTTCGAGGGTGGATTCCACACCTGATGTTCCCAGCTATTCGTCGGAAAAGAAACGCTCCTATCCGATGCACCGACCGGCTCACCATTCACACGAATCGCCGCATAAGCGCCTTCTTTACCATGTTCCCCCTTCAGCGCTATCGCAAGGTAGCTCCCCATCGGAATCTCGTCCAGCGAGAAAGAATGCGTCCAAGCCTTCTCCGGGCGCACACGAGAATACCGCGCAAAAAGACTGGACGCACGCCACTGCGACCGATCTACCTGTTTCCCCCGGCGATATCCTTCAATCTCAACAACCTTATCAGGCGTTCCATTAAACCGGATATAACGCACCTTCGTCTTTCCATCGAAATTCATCTCGATTTCCTTGCCCGCCACCAAACGCATCTCCGTCCAATCGGCCAGATCGCTCGAATACTGCGCGCGTATCGTCTCATCATACTTAAACGGCTGAAGCGCATACTCACTACCCGGTCGCACAATCAGCTTATCAAGCTTAATCGTCTCCCCAAAATCGACACGCAACGAACCGCCAGAAAGCGGAGTCCCCCCATCCCGCCGCGCAACATAGAAGGCGGTATCGTCGTCGCCATCGAAAAGATTCCGGTCCCACAGACCGCGCTCAATAAACAGTTCCTGCTGCAAGAAAGCTTCCCGCGCCTGCTGCACCTGCGGAATCTCAGAAGGCCCAGAACGCGCCAGCGCACGCACTTCCAACGCATTGTTATCGGCAGCAAAGCAAGTAGCCTCATACAGCGCCTCCGCATCGGCAGGCACGTCACTCGCCACCAAATCGCCAAGCTTACGATGAAACTTCTCCTTCAGCGGCGCGCCGTCAAAACGTATCGTCTCCGTTTCGCCCTTCACAAGCCCATAGAGGCCATGACCCGACAGTCGCGCCGTCTCAAATTTCCGACCACCGGAGCGCAACGCAATCTCCCGTTCTTCGCCCGGCATAGCCAACAATCTAACAAGCACCGGCTTACCGGGAACATCACGAACGACCTCGTAATCACAGCCCGTGATCCCAAATTCGTCGGGCGCGGAAGTCGCCAACAACAAACAAGACCTAAAAGGCAAAACCTCCACGTCAACGGCATCGCCTTTTCTAAACGTTCCGATCACCCGCTCCGTGGGATGATACTGCCGAAGCTCAACATCCTCACCCTCTAACAACCCAATCTCTTCATCCAGTTTGATTGTGCACGTGATCGGTTCCCAGCTTAGGTTCCTCAACGTCAGCAACCGAGTCTCCGAATCGCCGCGCGAAACGGCCTTTTCACCATAGCTTTCTTCGGGCAAGACCATCCCGTCAACCAGTATATCGCGGTATTTTCTGGCCAAGTTGAATATCCTCGCCAGCTTCGGGTACTCATCATCGCGCAAGAACCACGGATTGCCATAGAGCTGCGGCGCAAGCAGAAGACTCCGATTGAATCCCTGCAAAATCAAATCATCTTCCCAATAATTCAAGCAGGACGATATACAAACGCCATGATCCTCGGTCAGCCGCACCAGGTCCGGCACAACACGCCGAGCAATCGCCCCTTCCCGGTGGTGCGGCGCCGTCTGCCCATTGACCATGTGCACGTCAATATACGTTTCCGCCCCGCCCAAGAGATACGTTGTCGCATGCGGCAGACCCTTACCGAGCTTGAGCCGGTGGTTCAGGAGGATTAGGTCGGGCGAGTACTTTCGACATTCCGTCATCATGCGGACAAAGGCATCCTGTTTTTCGGGGCGCAGGGCGCCGACAACACCGTCGAACTTCAACAGTATGAACTCATAGTCCCGGCACAGTTTGACCATCATGTCGATCCGCGCCTGTTCCTCTTCGGGCGTATCGCCGAAGCCGTCCGGGCCGCCCCATGTGCCCAGCCGTGTGCCCATGGCCTTCGCCTTTTCATATATAGGTCCAAAGCCGTTGGGAAACTGACGCCGGAAGGCGTCCGAATCCATGGTGCCGTACCGGCCTGCCTTGTCGATGGCGCCGGCGCTTATGACATAGATATCCAGCGTCATGCCATACTCATCGTGCAGCCACTTAAAGAAGTCAAGGTTCACCATCGTCTGCTCTTCGGTGCTTCCCTCGTTGGTGTTGTTTATCCATGAGAAGTACTGCGAATAGGATGGCGTTCGTTCATCGGCGCCGGCGTAAACTTCTTTTTCGCCGGTGGCGGCCGGTTGCTCGGCCTGACACAACGACACGCCAACAAGAGCGATGGCAAACAAGAGCGATTGGGCAACTTTTCTTTTCATGATACGGTTCCGTTATTCTTTTGTAGGGTCGGACGACGCCGTCCCGCGTTGGGCTTCAGTTCTCCTCGGGTCTTCCGCTATGAAACAGGCGGGGCACGATTCTAAGACTATGCGCGCGGGCCTATTATGCGAGCGCCGATTCATACAATGCTTTGATATTGTCAAGCGACGTATCGGCCTGAATATGATGTGCCGGCGCCAGGATATAGCCTCCTCTCCGGCCCAATTCGGCTTTCAGCCTTTCGACTGCGTTACACACATCGTCAACCGATCCATAGGGCATGACCTGTTGGACGCAGAGTCCCCCGAAAAGGGCCAGCCGTTTTCCATAACGCTTCTTCGTCTCGAAGGGATCGATGGCCATCGGCTGCAGGGGGTTCAGCACGTCCAGCCCCATCTCGATCATGTCGTCCAGGATCGCGGTGCATTGGCCACAGCTATGATAGGCAATCTTGACATTCGGGTTGAGCTTCCGGCATTCGGCAAAGAGCCGCGCATAACGCGGTTTGAAGAATCTCCGCCACATCTCGTTCGACATCATCATGCCGGTCTGCGTGGAAACATCGTCGCCAAACCACACCATATCGGCGCCGAGTTCTATGTATTTCCTGGACGCGCCCAGCGGGAATCTCATGACGGTGTTCATCAGTTGTTCCGCATAGTCCGGCTCCAAGAGCATGTCCGTCATAAAGGTTTCCAGCCCGCGAAGATACCAGCAGGCCTCGAATATGCTGATCTGTGAAGAGCCGATCATCCATTTTTCATCGCCGTACAATTCGTTCTTAATCCGAAAGTCCTCATACTGAGAATCCTCCATAGGATCGGGAATCTCGAAGGAATCCAACTTCGCCATGTCACCGGCAAGCGGGTGCTCGGCGATCTCGGTATACACTCCGGAATCGTTCTTCACATATCGCCAGCGGATGCCCCATGCATCGACATATTCGGGTTCGGGCCGGCCGTAGAAACTCATTTCCATACCCGCGCAACACTTGACCATGTCGTTGCCCAGGGCCGCCCCTACATCCGCGGCGGATATATTGAACGCGCCTCGCAGCCGTTCCTCGATCTCCGGGACAAAGGAAGCGAAGACAGGGGTCCTGTCCGGCTGCTCGAAATTCAATGCCGCTTCAACGCGTTCTCTTGAATTCATGACAACTGTGCCTTGTTTCAGGGTGACTGTTCACGACTTCTTGTGGTATCTGTCGCAAGATCTCTTTTGGATGCAGGCAGCCGCTTGAGCCTCCCCATTCGTTGGACGACGACCGCAAATTCTTGGGACACAATACTTAATTATTGGGTTTCCGTGGCCCTTTGGGTCCTGGTTTACGCTTTCGGAGGAAACGCCCAAGCGTTTCTTCAAGTTGTAGGATGAATGGCGCATTGCCTAAAGGCCGTCCTGTGCGGCTATGTTGACGAAGCAGGCGCAGTTGTGCCTCCTTGGTGTCCAACGCGAGGTAGGCATACCAATCGCCGATGTAGTTTACCATGCCGCCACGTCGCTGAGGAGCGGATCGGCTTCTATCGCCCCACGCTGCAGCGTGGGAATGCATACGAGGCGTGGGAACGACGCAGAGATGGGCTCGAAAGCGAAGACACTCGCTGCTAATTCTGCGAAACGATCTACACTCAGCAGACTGCTATTCCTTCGTTCTCGGCCTCATTTCCCGCCATTTTCACCCAATCCCCGCCGTGTCCTTTGTCAATAAAATACCCATTGTTTCCCGAACCGGCATCCGCCGCCGCGCAACGCGCCGGTCCAATCTATAGGGAGACTTGGGCGGGTTGGGCAGCCCGGCCGGGACTCCCATGACGGACACACGGCGCGATGCCGAGCGTACTCCAAGGGTTCCTGGGGGGGAATTCGGGGAGGGGCTACGGGTTCGTGCGCCGGTGGCAACAATACCGGGACCGAAGTATCTCGTTACCACGATCCTCCGTGGGAACATAGACTTCTGGGGACACAATATTCAATTGTTGGGTTTCTGTGGCCCTTTGGGGACATTCGGGGGACACAATACTTAGTTCCCTATTTCAGTTTCCAGCGTATCGGGCCCGAACCCGGCTATCTCAGGTTGGCGGTACGCCACCGACCCAGATGGGGCTGGACCACGCTAGGGCGCCATCGAGTTGCTTGACGCGGATGTAGTAGTAATCGCCATGAAGCATCATTTCATCGTCGGCAAATTCGAACTCCCGGTCATAGGCGACCGCTGGATTTACATATCGAACCGCTATGGTATCCGTGTAGCGGTCGACCTTGAACTCGCGCACTTGCTTGCCCTTGTTTGAACCGGCTAGGAGAAGTGTCACATCCTCTCCTGGAATCTTTGCCAACCGCCGATACTGTTGGGGGGTGCTTGGCCTCTCGGTTGACGCCTCCAGTCTAATGGCGACGCGAGCGGCGGCGGCGATGTTCTTCAGCTCCAGCAGAATCGCGTTTGTCCGTCCGCGAGTGGCGGTGGCGAAGTGGATAAGGTTCTCGTTGTTCTCATCTCGCCTGACCCATTCCAGGTATGGATTCTGAAACCCCGGGGCGGTAGCTGTGACGAGCTCCGCTCCCTCGATTTCCATAGTTCCCCTCCAAAACCGAAAACCCCGGGGCGATTCGCGGAAGAACTCTTCCGTTGGCGATTGAAAGCTCACCTCGACGATGTCGCTATTCTTACTCGTCGTCGTGATGTAGTCCTCTTCCGCAATGGCCTTTCCATTCTTGAATACGGTGATCGTGTCAATTGGGAACGTACCGATGACCTTCGCCCTAATACGACGCTCGCCCAATGTCCGATCGGACACCGTGGCCGAACCGCCTTCAATGATCGTTCCCGGAGCCCGCGACCCCATCGGCGAGCCATTAAGGCTGACATCGAGGATCATGCGCTCGCCGGAAGTGGCGTATGTCGCCAGGTTCCGCAAGGCGTCGAAGATGGCATCGGAGGTCTTTTCAGGCGCCATCACGCCCGCCAAGCCCCCCTTTTGGACTAGGCTTCCTCCCATCACATTTGTGTAGCCGGGATGGCCATGGTGATTGTCGGAAGCCGCAATAAAGCCCATCTGGTAGCCCCGCTCGACGTAGCGCTCCCCGAACCAGCGAAAGGTCCCGTGCATCGACTGGATCTCGATCAGCTTTTCAAGATCCGGGTCGGTGATGCGCCAGTCCCCGGCCGTATGGGCGTGGGGGATAATCAGAACGTCCTCGAAATCATTTTCCGCGCGCAGATTGAAATACAATTCCGAGAGGCTGGGCGCGCGCTGAATATTCACACGCCTGCGGTTCTGCGATGTTCGGAAAAGGACGTTGTGATGGCCGCCTTGGTTTGTCTGCATGGACCATTCGTAACCCAGAAAGACGACGAACTCCTTCTCTTCGTGGTATTTCTTCACGGCGTCTCCCATTAACTTCCATTCGCCGTCATCCATCCAGAGGTCGTGCTCGGTGTAGCTCAGAAAATCGAGCCGGGCGTCCTCGCGGCCAAATCGAAAGAACCAATCCTGACTTCCCTGGCCCTCGGCAAAGCCGCCGTGCCCATGCGTTTCGCCCCAATAGATCCGTTGCTCCGGATCTTCCTGCACCCAAATAGGGTTGCTGCTGCCGGTGATCGTGCCGTCCGGCGAGCGAAATTGGAACCGATATACGCCGGGCGTATCGAAGCGAAGATCCGAAAGGAGGGTGAGCGCGTTCTCGCCAGCGGGGATCGTCGAATGGGGACTGCCGTTCAAGGAGACTTCGTATTTTGGAATGGGGCCGCTGGCGCGATTGTAGTACCGGTCTTCCGTGCGCACGGAGATCACGACCGCCTCGTTGACCGCCACGACCGATGGGGCAAAGGCCTTCACCGCGTGCGGTTCCCTCCCTCTCACCGCGTAGGGCTGGATCGGCAACGTGAAGAAATTCTCTCTTCCCTCAATATCGACGTAGAGCGGCAAGGGAAAGAAATCATTTGCCCAGGTTTGGACGCGGAACCCTCGAGAGCCACCGGACTTGTCGCCGTAGGTGACGGAGATGGTGTCTCCTTTTTTGAGGGTGCCCCCGGCGAGTTTGAAGACCTTCAACGGTTTGCCCGAATATCCGCCATGCATGCCGAACATGGTCCCCGTCGTATTCTTGAAACGGGCACTCGGATTCGAACACGCGACGGTGACATAGTTGTCTCTGGCAGGATCATCTCTCTGGAATCGCCCGTGGTCGGACATGTCATGTTCTCCCACGAGAATGGCGCCACCGGTGGCCATACCCAGCTCCCCCACCGTATAGGTCTGAACGAGGGTCTGCCAACTCCCCGGGGGGAACGGTTCCTTCGCGTCATTGGTTAGCGTCCCGATGCCATCGGGCGATTCCTCGCGGATCTGAAGCTCCCGCACGTAGCGGTCGCAAACGACCATGGACCGCAATCCCCTCGGAGCGCCTGGGTTCCAAGAAAGGGTCTGAGCCACCTCGAAGGGCAACATGACCGGAACCACGCCTCCCGCCAGGGCATATGCGTTCGCCCAGTCCCAAAGCACGGCGATCCGCTCCATCACCGTGTCCTTGCTTGCCCGTTCCGCGGCCACGTCAACCTTGAGTTGCTCGACCTTGGCCCGCAACTGCGGTGTCAGATAGTCCGTCTGGCCGGGGGCGTACGTGGGCCCCTGAGCCGAGACGGTGAACGGCGCGACCAGCGCCGCAAAGAACAAGAACACCACTCCAGATCGCAGATTGAACATGACGCACCTCCCCCGGCTGACGAACTTCAACTCACACAATTACAGCGAACGCCTATAGAGCGACCACCTTCTGGATATCCGATAGAACCAACATATCCCACGTGAGCCCGGCCGCGACCACCGCAGGCAGGCTTACCGGCGATTGTAGGGATACATATCAGGGTAGCATGGCACGTGGTGTTTTGTCAGGCTCGGTTTCGTCCTCCTTTCCA
>CAYNZS010000011.1:0-31619 GCA_964401695.1 uncultured Nitrospirales bacterium | reverse complement strand
ATATCTCCCAGCTTGAAGAGAAGCTCGACGCCGCGCGCGAGAAGCAGCGGATGTTTGCGGGCTTCCGTTGGCCTGAACGCTCATGTCGCGAGTTGGTGCTCCTGGGAAAGTCTTGTGCGTTGTTTCGACCGGCAGATTCACGAATCACAGAAGATCTTGCGATTGGAGCGTGAATCTCTGTAACCATTCCGCGGAAATTGCGGTAGAGGGAGTGGGTGTGTGTTGACGCGGGGTTGTCCCGTCTAACGAGAACGCATTGGAAGCAAGTTCTGGCCCGTCGTTCGGTGCCGGGACTGGGAACAGAAGACCCGATGAATCCCTAAGGAGTATTCCGGGCCACCCATCGGATTGAATGCGTCTATCCGTTCGTCTAGAGTGAGCGCTTCCAGTTTGACGCAAAACCGTTCCAGAGTCGGAAGGATCGAATCGTTACACATGGAAATCGTTGTAGAGGGCCTCACGAAGACGTATAGGACCGGCTTGATGCACCGAATCACACGCCGCGGCGCGAGGCGCGAGGCGCTCGCCGGTGTCGACCTGCGGATCTCGACGGGAACCTTCGGGCTGTTGGGTCCAAACGGGGCGGGCAAAACGACGCTCATGCGTATTCTGGCTACTCTCCTGTCGCCGACCTCGGGGCGCGTAGAAATGGATGGCGAGGAGCTGCCCGCCGGCAACGCCCAGGTTCGCCGAAAGGTCGGGTATCTGCCGCAGGATTTCCGCGCGTATCCCAACCTTAGCGTCTCGGAGTATCTCGATTATTCCGCCGTGATGCGCGGAACGCTCCGGCGAAAGGACCGTCGAAGCGCGATCGGATCCGTGTTGGAGACGACGGGGCTCGGGCATGTGGCCGGTCGGCGAATCAAGAATCTGTCCGGTGGTATGCACCGGCGCGTCGGCGTGGCGCAAGCCTTGCTGGGGCCGCCCGAGCTTCTGATCGTGGACGAGCCAACCGTGGGGCTAGATCCCGAGGAACGCATCAGGCTGCGCTCTGAATTGGCCCGGATAGGCGTGAATTGCACGGTTATCCTGTCGACGCATATCGTCGGCGATATTTCCAGCAGTTGCGAGAGGTTGGCTGTTCTGGACTCGGGCCGGATCATTTTCCAGGGGACGGCGACGGAGTTGCGCGCTAAGGCCGAGGGACAGACTTGGGAGTTTTCCGTCCGTGAAGACGAGTTCGACGCCGTCAAGTCTCGGCACCATATCGTCGCTACTGTCGCTACGACGGACGGCCTGAAGATTCGAACCGTTGGAGAGCGGCCGCCGCGCGAAAGTGTCGAAAGGATCACGCCCACGCTCGAAGACGCGTACGTGCTGTTGATGGGCGGCCGGTTGGATGAAGCCGGCGATTCCGCGCGAGACGAAGGATGATGGGATACGTCTGGCAACTGGCGCTTATCGTGAAGCACGAGACCAGGATGGTGCTTCGATCATGGCCGTTTCGGATATTGTCGATTCTGTGCGTCGGCGTCACATGCCTTCAAGTCACCGGCATGTTGATGGCGATCTATTTCGGCGCTTCCAGTTTTATCGGGCCCCTCTTCTCGGCCTCGAATACGACGGTGATCAGCCTTTCGCAAATAGGAGGCTTGCTGACTT
Organism: uncultured Nitrospirales bacterium; assembly: GCA_964401695.1. Taxonomy (GTDB): domain Bacteria; phylum Hydrogenedentota; class Hydrogenedentia; order Hydrogenedentales; genus JAPYPO01. The sequence continues at coordinate 30,017 of CAYNZS010000011.1, read as the reverse complement.
TCACGGTTATCTTTTTTGCGAATAATATCGGGTCGCGCGACCGCAGCATCGGCATCGGCGACGTGGTCTCCTCGCGGCCGCTCTCTACGGGCCAATACGTCGTAGGGCGTCTGCTTGCGCTATTGTTGCCATTGACGATACTGATGACGGCCGTGCTCGGGTTCAGCCTTTTGGCCAATTACGCATTCGGTTTTCGCATCGCGGAAATCAAGCAATATGGCCCGTTCTTCGTGTGCTTCAGCGTACTGGGCGCCGCGTTCACGGCAACGCTGACGGCGGCGTTGTCTACGCTGATCAGAATCCGCCTCCTTGCCAGCCTGGCCGCGCTTGTGCCCATCATGGTGATGAGCACATGGCTTCAACGATATAGTTACGCGTTCGACATCAGCGGGCAGTACATCGCTCTACGCTATTCGGAGTTGATTGGCTATGGTTCGGCGGCAGAGATTTTCTTGTGGCGGCTTTCGTATCTTTGCGTGACGCTGTTTCTGGTTTCGGTGGCTGTCTTGCGGTACCCGAAGCCCGAGGCGGAACGGCGGCATCCGATTGCGTGGGTCGTTTCTTTGGCCTTGCTGGCGGCATCGAGCGGCCTCATCTACAGTCAGACGATGGATGTCCTGGGATCCCGCGTTCGGATCCGGGAGGAGCGCGCGGCGATGGAGGCCGCGGCCTCAAACCGTTCGGCTGAAGTAACCTTCTACGACATGAATGTCGATCTCCTTTCTCGAGAGGGCGGCTTGCGCGCGAGCGTCGGCACAACCCTCCGGAATCGGGGCGAGACTGACCAGGACGCCTTCGTGTTTGTGCTGAATCCTGGCTTGGAGATCGAGGGTGTTTCGGCGAGCGGCGGCTCTCTTGTCCAGTTTTCGAGAGAGGTCTCGGTCGTCGAACTGCTATTGGATGCTCCTTTGCCGCCTGGCAAGACTGTCGATCTCGTTTGGCGTTACGGCGGACGCATCGACCCGAAAGCGGCCTGGCTCGCGGAGAAAAAGTTCCCGAACAGCCAGGAAGGTTTTTTCGAGCAGGGCATTATGTTGGGCGAACTGAGCGGGTGGGTCGGAGCGCGCTACTGTTTTCTTCTGCCGGAGAGCCACTGGTACCCCATTCCGAATGTGACTTACGGGTACACTTACCCGGACCAGCGTCCCGCGAATTTCGCCACGGCGCGCATCGAGATCGGTATGCCCGAGGGCTGGAGAGGGGTCACGCAGGGGGTGCTTCAGCATGAGGAGACCGCGGACGGGCGTGGGACGGCACTCTTCGAAACGGATCTGCCTGTTCCGCAGTTCTCGTTGTGCGCGGGCGAATACGAAAAGGTCTCGACTGAGGTGGAGGGTATCGAGATGGCGTTCTACTATGCGCCTGATCACCGCAAGAACGTCGATTTCTTCGCGGACGCCGGCGAGGAAATCCGAGAGAGGATCGCGGAATCCATGAAAGTCCTCGATATCGCGACGATGTTCGATTATCCCTATGCGTCGCTGTCGTTGGTCGAAGTACCGTCTCTCTGCAAGCGATTCAGCGATACGTGGGACCGGCGAAACCTCCTCGCGCAACCTGGAGTCTTGCTTCTGAGCGAAAACGATTTCTTTGTCGAATACTTCGATTTTTCCTACAGCCAATCGGAGATGGCAAGCAAGCGGCAGGGCACCGGAGCCACGAGCGGGCAAGTTAAGGCGCAATTGCTTGCAAACTACTTTAGTGGCGCGCCGTTTGGGCGGGATTTGGAGTTGAACCTCCTAACGAATTATTGGGAGTTTCAGTTGGCCCCCACGGGGACGGCTTACCCTGCGCTGGGCAGCGCGTTTACGGCGGTGATGGCGGAATCCGCGCTCGGCCGGCATTCGGGGAAGACCATGCCCAATGTGAATATGGAGAAGATGTTCAAGGGGGAGGACCCGTACAGCCGTTTGGATGGATTCAGGGCGACGACTTTCCACCCGAATGAATTGATCATGCCGCTCGGGGCGATCAAGCCAGATCATCAGAGACAACGTTTCGATTCGCTCTTTAACCGGAAGACGCACGGGCTGTTGTCGGCCTTGAAGCTGGTCATTGGAAAGGATGCCTGGGCGGAATTCCTTCCGGCGTTGCTCGAGCAGCGGCGGTTCCGCTCGATTTCGATTGAAGATTTGCACCGGGAAGTTCAGGCCTATGCGGATGAAGACCTCTCGTGGGTGTTCAAACAATTTGTGCATGAGCATGTTATGCCGGGTTACGCGATCAATCATGTGGAGGCCTACGAAATTGACATGGGCCAACGGGAACGACAGTTTCAGATCGCGCTGAGAATGGAAAATATTGAAGAAGGGAAAGGCTATGTCCGGCTGTTGATCGAGACGAAAGGCCTGGGCGATTCCGATACGATTGAGCAGACGCTGTTTTTCGATGACCGCGAGGAGAAAGAAATCCGAAAAGTGCTGCGCGATAAGCCCGTGTCGGTTCGGGTGCGGTCGGCGGGTTCCCGCAATGCCCACGAGCCCACCGAATCCGTGTACGTGCCTGAAGAGCGGCGTCAAGTTCAGGGTGAGGAGTCTGTTCGGACTATCGCGGCGGAAGAGCGGGAGTTTGTCGTGACGGTTGACGATGTTGACGAGGGTTTTTCCACTGCGAATATGAAACCCGAAACGCGCATTCGCCTGCTGAGAGCGCGCGCTGCCGACGAGCCGAAGGGGTACCGGGAGCATTACGGGTTGCGTCCGCCGCGCGAATGGCAGCAGCAGCGCGTAACCGAGGCCTTTGGGAAGTACTGGAGAACACGCAAGATCAAGGCCCCTGGGGACGGGAGTCAGTTCGCCACGTGGTCGGCGTCGTTGCCCCGGGACGGAGAGTACGAGGTGTTCTTCTACGCTGGTCTCGCGAGATGGGAGAGCAGGGGCCGATACTTGATTACGATCGACAGCGCGGAATACAGTATGGATGTGGAATTTAATCTCGCGACGGCCAAGAAGGGGTGGAACAGCCTGGGCACGTACAAGTTCGGCAAAGACCGCGCCGCCCGAGTGAAATTATCGGACAATATGTCGGGTTCGTCCTATAATTCGCGCGTGTACGCCGATGCGGTAAGATGGGTCTATCAGAAAGCGCCGGATTCGTTGGCGAAGCGATGACTCTCAACCTCTAAGGAGGAGTACGGATTGAAGAAGTTAATGATGACGGGCGTCTGCTTGGTGATTCTTGTCGCGGCCCCGGGGTGCCGCAAAGGTGAAGCGATCAACGCGCCCGACATGAATGCGCCCGTGCGTTTGGGTGAGGTGATGCGGGAGGCCGTCGAGGAAATCGTAGTTACGAATGGAACGCTCAAGGCGAGCGAGCAGGCGGTGCTGGTCGCCGAAAATGAAGGCCGTCTTGTCATGGGATTAAATGCCAAAGGCGAACGGCTAACGGAAGGCGATGTGGTGGAGGTTGGTCAGATTGTCGCGATTCTTGAGAACCCGTCGCTCGTTGCTTCGACAGCGCTTGACGCGCGGAAGGAGGAGGCCGATAACGCCAAACTGGAGCTTAAGAGATTGGAGTCGAAACTCGGCGCTGGGCTGTTTGCCGATAACGTGATAGAACCTGCCCGCGCAACGGCTACCAGCCGCAAGTATGCGTACGAGGCCGCAGTGGCTCAACTGGAAAAACTCAAGGTTGTGTCGCCGATTTCGGGGCGAATCGTGAAGCTGACGGAGATCGTCGATGGCGACCGGGTCGATCCGGGCACGGAGATTGCCACCGTCATGAGTTACCGGACCATACGCGCTGACGTGAATATCCCAAACCAGGATTTCCCGCTCATTGAGACCAACCAGGTGGTGCGGGTGAGGAATTTCGCGATTAAGAACGAAGTGTTCGACGGCACGGTTACGATGATCTATCCTGTGGCGGACGCGCAAACCGGCGCTTTCAGCGCGGAAATTGCCGTGAGCAACGAGGACGAGAAACTGAGGCCGGGCATGTTTACCCAGGTCGAAATTGTCGTAAGCCGGCATGAGGACGCGGTGGTTGTGCCTCTAGAACTGGTGCTCACGCGCAATAACGCGCTGGTCGTGTTCGTCGTCGAAGATCAGAAGGCGGTGGCGCACGAAGTCGAGGTGGGTATCGAGACCAGGGAAATCGCTGAAATACTCGGCGGGATTGAACCCGATGACGCGCTGATCGTGGAAGGGTTCGAGACCTTGCGTGACGGCACTCCGGTAAGCGTACTCAGATAGGCGCGGCCTGTCTGGAATCTAGTGGTGACCCTATGAATCTTCCGAGCTTTGCGGCGAAGCACCCGGTGACCATCGCGATGGCTGTGTGCGCGATTATGATGCTCGGGTTCGTTTCGTTGAATCGGCTGGGCACTGACCTGCTACCCGATCTCGAGAGCCCTAGAATTGTTATCGCGCTTGAATCGGCCAACAAGTCGCCGCGCGAAATGGAGGATTTGTACGCCGAGAAGCTCGAGGCCCAGCTTGGCACGGTGCAAAATGTCCGCGAGGTTAGCTCGGTGTCGTATGTGGGCCGTATCGTGGTGACGGTCGAGTTCGCTTGGCACACGAACATGGATTTCGCGCTGCTCGAAGTCCACAAACAGATTGCGTCCTATAGTGGCGACCGCGAGGTTGACAACGTTGTCGCGGCGCGCTTCGATCCCCGGCAGTTGCCTGTGCTCACGTTGGGCGTGATTGGCTCCGACGGACAGGATCTCGACGCGTTGAGGCGCCTGGGCGAAGATACGGTTAAACGGCGGCTCGAAGGCCTTGCGGGCGTCGCCCTAGCGCGGGTCTCGGGGGGCCGGGAGCGTCAGGTGGTTATCGAACCCGACCCCTACTTGCTCAAGTCCTACGGCCTAACGGCCGCCAATCTCCGCCAACAGATTCAGGCCGCAAATGTGGATGCCTCTGGAGGGGAGATCGAAGATAACGAACGTATGTATATCGTCCATGCGGCGGGGGCGTTCCAAGGGCTGGATGAAATCCGCGGCGTCACCGTCGGCTATCGCAGGACCGGCCAACCCGGTGCTCAAACGGTCAACCAACAGTTCGCCACCGAGAAAGTGCCGATCACGCTCGATGAAGTCGCCGATGTTCGCTATGAGTACAAGGAAGTCGAGAGCCTGGTCAGGCTCGATGGCGTCGAGTGTGTCGGCGTCTCGGTCTACAAAGAGGCAGACGAGAATACCGTTCGCGTCGTCGAAACGGTTATGGAGGAGTTGGTTAAGATTGAACGCGACGCCGGCGATATCACCCTTGTTATGGCTGACGATCAGGCTCGGTTTATCAAGACGGCATTGAACGAAGTCTACCAGACGATGGCGTATGGCGTGTTGCTGGCGGTATTCATTCTATTTGTGTTTCTACGGAATTTCCGCACGACCTTGATCGTCTGCCTGGCGTTTCCGATCTCGATTGTCGCGACGTTCAACCTGATGTATTTCTCCGAGCTGACGCTCAACATTATGACGCTTGGCGGCTTGGCCCTCGGCGCGGGCATGTTGGTCGATAGCGCGATCGTGGTGGTCGAAAACATCTATCGCCACCGACAGAGCGGGGCGGGGATGCTCGAAAGCGCGGTGACCGGCAGCACCGAAGTTGCCGCCGCCATCACCGCCGCGACGATCACGACAGTGGTCGTTTTTCTGCCGATCGTTTTTGTCCGGGGAATCGCGGGTCAACTCTTCAAAGAGCAGGCGATCACCGTCGCTTTCTCGCTGGTCTGCTCGCTTATGGTCGCGCTCGCCGTGATCCCCGCCGCCGCGTCTAAATACCTCGTGATCGAGGAGAAGCATCTCAGTGGCGCGCCGAAGCGCCCCTTGCTCCGCGCCGTGGTCGGCGTGTGTGTGGATCACAAGTTCGTGGTTACACTCTTGGCCCTGAGCTTGGGGGGCTACGCGGTCTACTTGCTGCCCCAAATCGGAAACGAGTTTGTACCGACCGGCGATGAGGGTCAGTTCCGGGTCGAGTTGCGCTTGCCCGAAGGAACACGGATTGAAACCACGGAACAGTTCGTGCGCGAGGCCGAGCGCATTATCGAGACGACGGGCGGCGCGGGCGTGAGCACGGTGTTTGCCCGGATAGGGCAGACGGAAGACGAAGTGGCAATACTCGAACAGGAGGATTCGGGCGACAATAGCGCGACGCTGTCCGTCCTAATGGCGCGACCGGAAAGCCCCGAAGGGGCGCTCGGCCAATGGGCGGAGCGACTTGGGCTGGTCGATCTGTTTCGGATGGGCGAAGTTGGCCTGAGCAGCGAGGCGCTTGTGGCCGCGATCAATCCGACGCTTAGTGCCCTACCGGAGGCTGAAGTGAGCTTTGTATTGAATCAGTCCACGTTGCAGCAGACCATGGGGATGGGTGACGCGCCGATCATCGTCCGTCTCCGGGGCCCAAACCTCGACACGCTGCGAACGATTGCGGAGAACGCCGCGGCGCGGATGGCCGAACTACCCGAGATCTACAATGTTCAGACGAGTTTCGAGGGAGGCCATCCGGAAGTCGAGATCGTCTTGGACAAGATGCTGGCGGGCCGCTTCGGCCTCGACACGCAACAAGTGGCCGCGATTGTTCGGCAGAAGGTGGATGGCGAAGTAATCAGCGATTTCATGGCGGAAGACGAACAGCGCGATATCGAATTGGTGTTCCCAGATATGTCGCTGCGCGGCCTGCGCGCTATCGAGATTGAGAATTACGAGAACGCGTTGCTGACCTTGACCGATATTGCGGAGCTGAACGTGATCGAGGGGCCGCGCACGATCGAACGCTTTGAGCAGGAGCGCGCGGGCACGGTGACGGCAAGCCCCGCGGACGGGGTGTCGTTCAGCGACGGTGTGCAGGCGGTGCGCGATGCGCTCGCAGGCGTTCCCGTGCCCCCGCGCTACCGCATCGAGGTCGCCGGCCAGGAAGAGCTTCGGGCGGATAGCTTCCGCACACTGGGTTTGGCCATGATTCTGGCGATTGCCCTTGTATACATGGTTCTGGCCGGCCAGTTCGAATCGTTGATCCACCCCTTCGTCATCTTGCTCACCGTGCCGCTCGCGGGGACGGGCGTTGTGTTTGCTTTCTTCTTGCTGAGCCGGCCGTTCAGCGTCATGGCCTTCATCGGGGTCATCATGCTGGCTGGGATAGCGGTCAACGATTCCATTGTGCTGGTAGATTATATCAACCAGCTCCGGCGCAGGGGCGCGGCGCGGCGCGATGCCATTCTCGAGGCCGTACAGACCCGGCTGCGGCCTATCGTTATGACCAGCCTCACAACCATTCTCGTGCTGATGCCGCTTTCGCTCGGGATCGGGGAGAGCGCCCGGTTGCGCGCGCCCATGGCGATCGCGGTGATCGCCGGGCTCTGCGCTTCAACCTTGCTCACGTTGCTCGTGATACCTGCCCTATACGCGTTGCTGGACGGCTTGAGACGGTCCTCAAGATGATCGGCTCGATACGCCACGGAGAGCGATGAGTCTTACGGAGATAGCGGTCAAGCGTCCCGTCGCAACGGCGATGCTCTTCATCGCGCTCAGTCTGCTTGGCGCTGTTTCGTATTACCTGCTGCCCGTGCAGTTACTTCCGAACTTGGTGTTCCCCCAACTCCAGACCTTCCTGTCGATGCCGGGCGCAACGCCGGAAGAGGTCGAAGAGAAACTGGTCATCCCGGTTGAAGGCGCGGTCGCTTCGCTGGAAGGCATCGAATCGATACACTCGTCCATCTACTCGGGGCGCGCCGACATTGCGGTGGCCTTCGAGTTTGGGACCGACATGCGCCACGCCTACCTCAAGCTCGAACAACAGATAAGCGTCCTGCGCAAGGAGATGCCCGAGCAATCCTATGTCCAGGTGTCCCGCTACGACACCGCCGACATGAACAACGTGCTGATGCAACTCGTTGTGGGTGGGCCCAGCGACCTCGACCGCTTGCGCAACGTTGCCAACGAGGACATCGTCCCAGCTCTCGAATCCATCGATGGTATCGTTAATGTGGCCCTGTTCGGGGGCAAACAGTACGCCGTCGAGGTCATGGTAGATGAAGACAAGTGCGAAGCCTTGGGTGTGCCGGTCGCGCAGGTGGGCCAGGCGATAGCGGCGTCCAATCGAAGAACGGAGTACCTCGGGGATATCACCGAACACGGCAGGCGTTACTTCGTATCGCTTACGGGGCGGTTCACGAGTATTGCGGCGCTCCGAGAGTTGCCGATCGGTTCATCCAGGCGTGTGCTTCTGAAGGATGTCGCCGAGGTTAATTTTGGGCGCAAAGACGCGGACAGCATATCCCGGATTGACGGCAACAATGCGGCGATATTGGTGTTGCGTAAAGATAGTACGGCCAATATGCTGCGAGTTGCGAAAAAGGTTTACGCGGAAATCGACCGGCTGAACCTTGAGTTGAAGGATCGGGAGATCCAGATCAAGATCATCTCCGACATGGCGGAAACGGTCGGGGACTCAATCCGGCGCGTCGAACAGTTGGCGCTGTTTGGCGTGGCCCTTTCGCTTGGAGTTTTGCTCCTATTCGTCAAGCGCCTGCGCACGGTGTCGATCATCGTGATTGCGATACCCGTCTCGCTCCTGATCACCTTCAACCTGATGTACGCCCTGGATCTCTCGATCAACCTGCTCTCCCTGGTGGGGTTCGCCTTTGCCATAGGGCTTCTTGTCGACAACAGCGTGGTCGTGATCGAGAACACGTTCCGGCGCGCCGCGCGGGCGCGCGATGGAATCGCCGCGGCGATCCAGGGAACCCGAGAAGTTGCCATGCCGATTGTCGCGATGACCGGGACCTCGCTTGTCGCGTTCTTGCCGGTGTTCTTCCTGGTCAACAATGAGTTTCGCCTGATTATGGAGGAGTTCGTCTACTCGATCGGGACGCCCTTGATCGTGTCGGTGTTCGTGTCGCTGACGCTGGTGCCGATGCTGGCGGCGCGGACGATCGACCGGCGCTCGGCATCGGACCGCAAGCATAACCGGATCGCCGAAATATACATGGCTTTCTTGAAGGTGGCGCTTCGGCGGCGTGGCTTCACGCTCGTAATGACGGTCGTGCTGTTCTTCTTCTCGTTAATCGTCTGCTTGCCGTTGAGCTTCTTCATGTCCGACTCGGAGACGGCCGCGGAAAATATTCAGTACGAAATCGAATTCCGCAGGGGCACACCCATCGAAGCCGCGAGCCGCCTGACCGCGAAGCTCGAAGATCTGGCCCGGGCCCTCCCCGATGTCGAGGCGATTCACTCGACCATCGACGAGGAGCGGGCTCAAGTGACCATCGAGTTCCTCGACATCGAGGACCGGACGGCCGATCTCGACATCGGCGCGATGAACCGGCAAATCGAAAAACGGCTGGAAGGCATCGAAGGACTGGGGCCCGACCGCGTGTGGAACACGCGCAAGGGGCGGCCGGGCGGCGAGCGGCGGAACCAGAATTCCATGAACGTGTTCGGCGGATCGGGCGGCCCGGAGCGCATCGAGTTGCGCGGCGAGGATGCGGAAGTTCTGGAGATGATCGCGCTGCAGGTCTTTCAGCGTTTGACTCGTTCGTTTGAAGGCTACGTGCAGACGCCGCGCATTTCCACCGAGGCGGGCGGACCGGAACTCGAGATCCGGGGGATGCGCGGCGTCATGTCGCGATGGGGCCTGACGATGAACGACATAGCAAGCGTTATCTGGTTCACCCGGCCGCGAGGTGACGAACAGTTGGTCCCCTTCGCGACTGGAGAGGAGGATATCGACATCCTCGTGCGTATGGAGGATGCGGAGGAGCGCACCATCGGCGATCTCGAGCGCATGAGGCTCCCGACGTCGGACGGGCACTACCTGGCGCTGTCCGAGGTGGCGGCCCTCAAGGTGGGCGAGGCCTCGAAGCGAATCTTGCGTCGCGACCAGCAGCACGAAATGACGGTCTCCTACTCCTTCAATTCGAAAATCACTCGTTCGGCCACGCGCCTCGAAGCGCTGCAGGGCCAGGTCGATGACGCGATCGCGGCCATGGTGTTGCCCCAAGGCTACACCTATGAGATCGTCCATGAGGAAAAAGATGACGCGTCGATGCGCTGGACCTTGATCGCCGCGGCCGTGTGCGTTTTCCTGTTGCTGGCGATGCTCTTCGAGGATCTGGCCACGCCGATCTGCGTCATGGCGACATTCCCGCTGGCGATTATCGGGGTGTTGTGGGGTCTGGTGATCACCAAAACCAGCTTTGCCGATAACATGGTTTGGGTCGGGATGATCATGCTCGTGGGCATCGTGGTCAACGACGCGATTCTCACGCTCGGCCAGACGAGGGTGTTGCGCAAGAAGGGCTACGCGTTGACGCGCGCGGTGATCGAAGGAGGGCGAAACCGACTGCGTCCCATCATCATGACCACCGCGACCACCATACTCGCCATGCTACCGTTGGCCATACGCGAAGGCGGCGAGTCCGAGATCTGGCCAGCTTTCGCTATCACCGTTATTTTTGGATTGCTGGCGTCGACTTTCTTTACGCTTGTGTTCATTCCTGCGATATATCTGAGCCTGAAAGATATCAGCGCATGGCTGATGAGTGTCGGGCTGCTGGGCCTTGGGGTCGCGTTGGGCACAACGGTGTCCCTAGTCTATTTCGGTTTTCTGCGCGCGAGTTGGGTCGAGTCGTTGGCGTGGCGGATCGTGCTCGCACCCACGGCTTTTTTCGCCGCCGTGGCGCTGATCTCGATGGCAATCCGGGCGGTAACGGTTGTCAGGCATGTTAACGTGTTCGAGGGCGAAGAGGTCCACCTCTCTATTCGCAACCTGACTAAAACCTACGGCGCGGACGTCCCCTTCGTGCGCGATTGGAAGGTCAAACGACGCCGCGAGGCGGGACTGCGCGAGCGCGGCGAGTCCCGGGTCAACGCGCGGCATTTGTACGAAGACCTAGTTTGGAAGGTCCTCGCCTATGGGCTAATCGGATATTCTCACTACTACTTCGACAATCGCTTCTGGCTTTTTGTCACCGCGTGCGCTAGCTGGGCCGCGCTCTACGATCTCATCCGGACTATTGGAATGCTGGTCGAAGGCGAGGCATTTCTCGATCTTGACCTGCTCCCGTCGAGGTGGCGTCGCGTCCTCTGGCGCTGTGTGCTGCGGTCGCCCACTTTAGCGTTGGCATACTACTTCTACTGGCGGCTTGAGGCGCAACTTTGGTTGACCATCCTCTTTGTCGTTGTGGTATGGACGCTGCAGGGGCTGCGCGAAGTCGCCGTTCAAGCTCGCCGCGATGGGGTCGAACAAGGCCAAGGCAAGGGCCTGAGGGCCCAAGTCAGGCGCTTGGCGCTTCGCATCCCGCTAATCGCCGGCGTCAAGCCGCAAGTCCACGCGCTCAGCCAGGTGAATCTTGAAATTGGCAAGGGGATGTTTGGCCTGCTCGGTCCAAACGGAGCTGGGAAAACGACGCTGATGCGGATGCTCTGCAACATCTACGAACCGACCTGTGGGTGCATAGAGATCAATGGACGAAATACGCGCCGGTTCCGCAACGACGTGCAGCCGATCATCGGCTACCTGCCCCAACATTTCGGCATGTACCAACACTTCAGCGTGTGGGAATACTTGTCCTATTTCGCGTTGCTCAACGAGATATTCGAGACGGATGAGCGGAATGCGCTCGTCGAGAAGGTCATCGAGGAAGTTCACTTGGGGGACCGCAAACACGACAAGATCGGCTCGCTTTCCGGCGGGATGAAGCAGCGCGTCGGCATCGCCCAAACTCTCCTACACCTCCCCAAGATCATCGTCGTCGACGAACCGACGGCGGGGCTCGATCCACTCGAGCGGATTCGCTTACGAAACCTTCTCGCCGAACTGGGCCGCGACCGGATTGTGGTATTGTCCACACACATTATCGAGGACGTGATGAGCGCGTGCCACGACCTGGCTGTGTTGAACGGGGGAAGGCTCGTCTTTCGAGGGAGCCCGCAAGAACTCCTGAGCACGGCGGATGGCCGCGTACGCGAGGCCTTGTTCGACGCGGCCGACTTGGGCGGACTCGCGGAACAGGCCAACGTCATCTCGCAGGTCGCCGAAGACCAGGGCATTCGCGTGCGGTTCGTAGTCGGCGAAAGGGAGAACAAACTCGGCGAAACCGTCGAACCCACGCTGGAAGACGCGTATGTGAACCTCCTCCAAACTCAGCGAGTAGAAGCATGAGTGCCGCGCAGGAAAAACGGCCACGCATCAAGGCTTCGGTCCTCTTGCTGTATATGTGGATGACACTTCGAGTCGTTTTCGGTTTCAAAGCGTTGTTGTTTCTAGTTGCGGCTACAGCCCATTTTATTCTCGTCTGCGTTATCGCCGTGAAAACCGAAGCAACTCTTTCGCTTCGCGAGGTGCTGATGTGGCTCGTGTGGATTCCGACGACCATATTCGCGGTCTTCTTTTCGATGGAGATGATTTCGCGAGAACGCAACGCCGGCCTACTCGAAACGCTTTTCACGGTGTCCGCCTCGAGCTCGCGCCTGTGGGTATTCAAGTTCATGACGATAACGGTTTGCCTCGCCCTATTCGCGCTGGCGCTCATCGTGGCAACCTACTGGAAGGTCGCGGACATTCCCATCTTTCTTACGCTGCTCTACATCCTTCCCCCCGTCGTCTTTTTCGCGGGACTTACCACGATTTTCTCTGTCATGTTCAAGAGCGGAACCGCGGCCGGAATCTGCATGGCTGCCGTGCTGGCCTTCGTCCTCATCATCGCTCAGGGCCTTTCGACAAACATCGTATACCCCTACCTCAACCCTTTCGACAAGCCCTACGGCATCGAGTCCTTCATCTGGACACGAACGGTGATCTACAACAAGATTGGGTTTCTTCTGCTCGGCGGCGTTTGTTTCTGGCGGGCCCTGCGCTGGCTCGACCGGCGCGAACGGCTATTGAATTAGTCACGGTTATCTCACCGGTTTTCGTAGCGAGACGGTGGAAAAAGTAGCTATGTCGAGACTTATCCGAGGATAAGCGTTCAGGCCAGAAACTGAACAAAAAAGGAACTTTTAAGCCTCTTCACTGTTGTCCCAAACAGCTCTAAGAAGATTGTGGTTAGGGTTAGCAGAATTGGACAAAAGCGTTCTTGCTCTGATTGAGACCTCAGCACCACCGTCTTTACGAGGAGAAACGACGAAGCAATCTACTGCCAACAACTCGTCACGCCTGACAGAAGGCGAGCGGCTTTGGCGACCGAATAAGATTGCCGCAGTCGCTCCATCGCAAAGACGGTTGTAGGTTCTATTTAGGAGAGCAGTGAAACTGAGCAAAAATGGGACTTTTGGACTTCCTCAAAAGTAGACGCAAGCGCGGCGAAGCACGAGCGGAGACGTGTCTGTCCCTTTTCTTGCGTCTCGCGGCCAAGAGTCCCGTGTTTGCGGGGTTCCGTGGGAACGAGATTAAGCGGATTCGTGAAGGCGCACCGGAGCCGAATTATTTCTGTTCCGCTTCCCCGCGTTCAATCCTAGCCTCGCGCAACGCGGAGCGCCTTACTTTCCCTGCGTCGTCGCGGAGGTGTTTGTCTACAAATTCGATGCTGCGGGGGATCTTGTAGCGCACCAGTTGGTCGGTGAGATGTTCGAGGAGTTCGTCTTCGGATACCGGTTCCGCCGCATGGACAATCGCGTGAACGCGCTGGCCGAGGTCGTCGTCGGGCAGACCGATAACCGCACTTGAGGCGACCTTGGGATGCGCGTCGATGGCGGCCTCGACTTCAGCTGGAAAGATGTTAGCGCCGCCGGCGATGATTAGATCTGTGCGCCTGTCGGCTAGGTAAAGATAACCTTCCTCATCCAACCACCCAATATCGCCCAGCGTCTCGAATTCTCCCTGCCGTTTTGGTTCGGCGCCCACGTAATGGTAAGTGGAACCCACGCCCATCAGCGGCATCATATAGACCTCGCCGACTTCGCCAGCAGGCAACTCCTTTCCATCGGGGTCCATGACTTTGATCTGTGTGCCCTCCATCGGCCTGCCCACGGAACCCCGGTGCGTGAGATATTCGGTGCCCGAAATCCACGTCGCGCCGATGGACTCGGTGCCGCCATACAATTCATGAACGCGCTCGCCGCCGAGCCATTCGATCCAGGCTTCCTTCAGCCAGGGCGGGCAGGGCGCCGCCAGGTGCAGCACGACCCGCAAGGAACTGAGGTCGTATTTCGATCGCTCCTCCTCGCCCAGCCGCCAGATGCGGTGCATCATGGTTGGAACCATCATGGTGTAGTCGACCTTGTGCTCTTCGATAGCCTTCAGGGAGTCCGTTTCGTCAAAGCGGCGCATCGAGATCACGTGACCGCCCGTGAAGAGGCCCATCATCGCCCAGGCCCAAGGGCCGTTGTGATACAGTGGCCCCGGAACCAGATGGGTCCGTTCGGGGATGATTTTCATCCGATCCAAGCGAACGTTTTCATCGTCGTACTCGCTGGGGTTTTCGGAGACAATCAGCTTCGAGCGCCCCGTGCTGCCGCCCGAAGTCATGGCCTTCGAGTAGGTGGCCGTCCGGTCGGGCAACGGCTCATCCGAGAGCGCTGGATCCGCTTTGAATCCCGCGGGAATGCTCTTGCGCCCCTCGACCATCCCATCGGGTACTCCGACGACGAGCGACGGATTTCCCAATTCGATGATCTGTTCCAGTTCGTGTTTGGGGATTCGGTACGAAACGGGCTGGGGCGTCGCCCCGAGTTTCCAGATAGCGAAGGCGGCCTCGAAAAAATCTATCCCATTTGGCAGAACAATGGTCACGAAATCGTCTTGACACACCCCCAGTTCCTCATACGCCCGCGCCAACCGGTTCGTGCTCCGGGAGAGTTCACGGCGCGAGACCGTGCGCCCTTCGTAGGTGATGACAGGCCTATCCGGATCTTGCTCTGCAAGCCAGTCGATTCTCCGCCCGTAAGACATAGTGCTCATTGAGGTCATCCCTATAGTTTGGGAATCCCGTTTTATGGTTCCGAGTTAGCGGAGCGTGTAGGCTCCAGCGGCGCCAGTCCCGACCGCCGCGTAGCAACGACCGCCCACCGGGCTAGACAGATTCCCATCACACCGAACCATAGCCATCCAGAACTCGAATTTCAAGAATAGTAAGCGTGCGAGGTCTGGGCGGAAATCCATCTTTCCTCTACTTCTTGTATGGTTTGCAAATTGTACGGCTTGGCATTGACATGAACGACTCCGCTGAAGTACTTTGACTGGACGCCGTAAATCGCCGCCGGAGTGGGAACCGAGGCCAAATGCATCGCAATCGATGGAAGGGGAATCCCAATGAAGAAGCTCAATCGTAGCGCAAGGTTAGGTGTGTTCGTTTGTACGCTGCTGGCCGCGGCGCTCGGCGCGGCGCCAGACGCCTCGGCTGCCGTCACAAGCGAAGAGGCCGAAGTCGCGGGCTATCCCAAAATCGTCAAACGCGCCGTGGAACTCTGGAGCGACGGCACACGGTTGTCCGCCGACATCTTCTATCCCAAGGACCGCGAAGAGGGCGAAAGGTTCCCTGCCATCGTTCTCTGCCATGGATGGGGCGGCACGAAGGCTTCCTTGGTCCGGGCCATCGCCCCGCGATTCGCTTCGGAAGGTTACGTGGTTCTCGCTTTCGATTACCGCGGTTGGGGCGATAGCGACTCCCGCCTCGTGATGCGGGGCAAGATGCCCGAGGCGGACGAAGACGGCTACGTGACCGTCAAGGCGCAGGCCATTCGCGAGGTCGTCGATCCCGTCGATCATCAGATGGACATCGACAATGCCATTTCCTTCGTCGAGGGCGAGTCCATCGTCGATACGGATCGCATCGGCATTTGGGGTTCGAGCTTCGGTGGCGGACATGTCGTCTGGCGGGCCGCCCACGACAGCCGCGTCGCTTGCGTCGTAGCTCAGGTCGGGAGCATGAACGGGACAGCCTTGAATACGCTCAGCACTGCGTTAATCGAAGTCCGGACGCAACGGGCCAGGGGCGAAATCGATCCGGTCCCGCAGGGAATCGTGGCGCTCGGCGGCGAATTGCGTGGAGCGCCGCTCTGGGAGCGGGTAACGCTGTACTCGCCCGGCTACTACGCCGGCCAGGTTACAGTGCCGACGTTCTTCCTCGACGCCGATGGCGAACACTATTTCGACATTGCCAAGAATTCGGAGGCGGTCCACAACATTCTCAGGAAAAACGGCATTCCAACCGAATACCGCGTCCTCAAAGACACAAAACATTACGACGTCTACCGAGGCGACACGCTCGACGAGGTCATGAAGCTTGAGATAGCATGGTTTGACAAGCACCTGAAGAAGTGAATTATTGGGGCTTGAGGAAGGCGCCGACCGGAGTCTCATTCCTTAGCAGCGCATAACCCCCGTTCCGCAGACAAATTGTGAAAGAAACACGGCTCAGGTTAACGGGATCATCTGAATGTGGGACCGCCGCCTCGGCGGTCGTTGGGCAGAAAGAAGACTTTCGGCATAAGTCGACCACTGGGGGCGACGGTAAATTGTAGAAAGTCGACCCTCCCCCACCCCCTCCCTAAACCAGGGAGGGGGGTTAGATCTGTCATCCTGAACGAGGTAAAGGATCTCTCTACGCCGGAAGCCCAATGAAATGGAAAGATACTTCGCTTCGCTCAACATGACGGGCAAGATGGAAGCCGCATGAATCAATGCACTAGATGTCAGGATGGCGCAAGACCGCCGCTTATAGAAGTTGTGAGGAGTGCCGAAGAGTTTACCAATGTTCTGTGGGCCTCCTGCCGGCGAAGGGCGCGTGGGCAAGCGAGAAACTCTGCCCCGAAGGGGCCGCGGCATGTAGCCGGGGGATGAGCGAAGCGATTCCCCCGGTAAGCATTTCGCCATACGAACTTCTCCGAAGGAGATGCGGCGATTCCCGCCCGGCGGATGGCCGAGTCCGTTTCCAGATCGTCTCGGGACCTTAATCGAAGTCGTGGTTTTTGGCAAGACGCTGAATCTTGTTTCGAGTTTCTCAGCCGCCGTATCTCCTTCGGAGAGATATCGAGTGGTCAAGTTGACCGGGGGTCTGCTTTGCCAAGTCCAAAAAAAGGGACGGGCACGTCTACGCTCGTGCCAGTCCCTGATTCTTGCTCGCATTCCCGAAGTAACCTGAAAAGGTTTATCCGGGAAAATCCCTTAGTGCCGATCGAGGTCAACCTCATCCATCGCGAGAATTCGCCAATTTGCTGCTCTCGGAGAATCCTGATACCAGTAGGCTACACTCCGGTATTGAATGCCGGGCTGGTCGTTGCGCGAGCCGTGTTCGAGTTCGAAGGAGAACGACGACGTGAAGGGCACCGACTCGAGGATGTGGTTGCGGTACGCCGCGACCGACACCGGTGAGCTCTCATCTTTGAAGGTAGCGCCGTGGAATATTGCGAACCGATCGGTGACCATCTTTGACGATCAAGAACAGGTGAGTCGCAAAGTCCTCGCCCGGTTTTCCGATGTGTGCGGGAAACAGTTCTCAAGCCTAGGCGCAAATAGAGAGCGTATCACGGGTTTTCTTCGGGATGCCGTCAAGAATAACGGATAGGGAGCAGAGAATTTCGCCAATGTTTGCTGCCGCTCTCGCTACCTTGACGCACGCGCGTACATGCCGAGGCCGAGGGCCAAAAAGGCGATATTGGCGACCCAGGCGGCGGTGACCGGCGTTACGTGTCCGATATACCCAAGGGTCTGCGCAGCGGCGAATACGCTTAGGTAGGCCAGGCCGATGGCGATGCTGACTCCGAGCCCGATGGCGAGGCCGCCGTGGCGCAGGCGCATGGCGAATGGGATGGCTAACCAGACCATGATGAAGCAAAGCGCCGGCTTGCTAAGTTTTCCGTGCCAATCCACCTCGAGGCCGGCCGTCGGAATGCCGCGCGCGCGGGAGGTCTTGATGGTCCCCGCCAATTCGGCGAGCGTCTTGCCCGCGGACGGTTCCTCCGCGTCGAACAACACATCCGGCCCGTAGGGTATCGGCGCAATTTCCTGGCGGATGTCGAAGTGTTCGGCCGCGCTTTCCGCGTCGAGGTGGTAAATCGAATAAGTGCCGTCTTCGATGATCCATTCCATCAGTTCGGGATCCCAATAGATGCGGTCCGCGGTGATTTGCTCGTCGCGTTCGGCGCCGAAGGTTTGCATGAGGAGGCCTTCGCCCGTGTCGGCCAGGCGGTTGTACTTCTGGATGTGAACCTTCCAGCCGCCCGGCAGGCTTACCCAACTCACGCCGCCACGGCCCCCTTGGGTGTTGCGCGCGAAGTAGCGGTCTTCGAGGGCCTCGGCGCGCCGCGTGGCCGGGATCCCGATGGTCTCTTCCATGGCGAACACTCCGACCGCGAGCAACAACGCGATAGCCACGGGTACGCGCACGATGCGGCCAAGGCCGATGCCGCCGGCAAGCATGGCGGTAACCTCGTTATGCTGGGCCGCGGAGCCTAACACCAGTAGCGAAGAGATGAGCATGGCGAGTGCGGCTATCTGGTACTCGTATAAAATCGTTGGAATGAAGCAAAGATAGAACTCGACAACGAGTTGCCATGGAATCGCGTGTTCGACGACCGCCGCGCGCCGGTCGGTGAGCAGGTTGATGAGTATAAAGATAAATATGAGCGCGGACAGAGTGCGCGCGAGCGACACGAGCAACTGTTTGGCGAGGTAGCGGTCGAGCGTCGTCATATGCGGTCCACCCGCCAAATGAGGTAAAGCCCCGTGACAAGTAAGACCATGTTGGGAATGGAGGCGTTGACGATATTAGTGGCTACGGACTTGAGGGAGCTGGATTCGGTGAGCATCATCAGGACGTAGTAGGCGAGGACAACGCCGAAGCCCATGGCGAAGGTGTATGAGCGGCCGGATCGGCGCGCGCGAACGCCCAAGGGCGCGGCAACGAAGGCCACGGCAAAGGCCGCCACGGGAAACCCAATCCGCTCGCCTATCTCCCGCCGATCTTTCTCGAGGGAGTCTTTGGCGGACTTGGTCTTTGTTTCCTCGTAAGCCGCGGAGAGTTCTCGTTCGCTCTCCAGCAAGCCGGCAAGGCTCAGCATGCGCCGCGCGCCGCGCACCTTCTTCGCGCCCGGAGGCTCGACGCGTTGGGTGATCATATCGAAACTGGATCGCGCCGAGTCCTTGACGAAGCCCCCGTTCTTCAAGACGATCCTGTGCCCGTCTTTGTCGTCGAGGTATTGGGCCGATTCCGCGTGGTAGGTGGTGGCGGCCCCTTCTTCGTCGTCTTGGATGAGTACGATGTCGAATAGCGTGTCGGTATCCGGATCTTTCGACCCGAAATGCACGCGCCATCCGCCGACTTCATGCATGACGCCCGCGGGCAGCGCGGCCATGGTCATTCGCTTGGGAAGCTCGGTCCCGATGATGTGAAAAAACCGGGACATAGCCCACGGTTGAATGCGATCCTGAACGAGAAAACACGCGACACTGAGCAGCGCGCCTCCGAGGAGCACCGGCGCGATGACTCGTTTGAGGGGAATGCCGGCCGCTTTCATCGCGGTGATTTCGCCCTGTTCGGCGAGACGTCCGAAGGTCATCAAAATCCCGAGCAAAAAGGTGATGGGCACCACATAGTAAATAAGGCTCGGAAGCAGGAATATCGCCATGCGCGAAAGGTCGTCCAGCTCAATAAGATCGAGAGGCATTTCGGAGGCGCGCCCCCGGATGCCGTTCGCTACCCCGAGAAAGCTGACCACAACTAGCGCGAGCAACGAGGGCCCGGCGATCTGGAGAAGGATATAGCGGTCAAGGCGTTTCACGGAATGTGTCTCTTCCATGCGTGGGTGGACAACAGAAACAGGAATGCGTTTCGGTCGAGATTATATCGCAGTGAGAGGACTCGTGGCACTTGGGTGGCGATGGGCCCTGGAACAAGGTAAACGATGGCGCGCTTCGTTGAAGCGCGAGTCCATTTCACGTATTCTCCGAATCTCGATGAAAGCGCTACATCGTCATTCTGAACGAAGTGAAGAATCTCTTCTCCGCCAACGACTTACGCACGATAGAGATCCTTCGCATTCGCTCAGGATGACCGCTTTGGCGACTTTTGTCGGTGGCGTCAAGATTAACAAGATTCTGTTCTCAGTCTGCCGACCGCGAACGAGTATCTTATGCCGCCGGATATGTTAACCTGAGGCTCGCGCGTCTGGGTGAGAAACGAATCTGGCACATGTGGGGAGGAGCTAAGGTATCAGAGATTAAGACGATGGAAGACTTGCAGAAGGCGCTCGATAAATCCGGGGAGTCGCCGGTATTTATCTTCAAACACAGCACCGCGTGCCCGATATCGGCCCGCGCCGCGGCGCGCGTGAGCCAATACGCGGAAGAGGGAAAAGGAAAGAAACCCGAGATTTACTGGCTGAAAGTCATCGAGTCCCGGCCCGTTTCAAACGAACTCGCGGAGCGGGTGAACGTGGTGCACGAGTCGCCGCAGATGATTCTGTTGGATAAGGGGAAGGCCATTTGGAATACCTCTCATGCCGATATTACGGCGAAGACGATGGACGAGGCCATCGCGGCGGAGGAATAGGCGTATATTCGTCAACCCGAATAGCGCTGATTCGGAATTCTCTGATATACTTGGGCCGATAGAAGCGGCCTGTGAACACTGAGAGGTACTCCGAATCCCATGTCCTCATATACTCGGCCTTTACTCCCAAGAGCCCAATCGTTCGCCCAGGTTGCTCGCGTAACTGCGTTGGCCGCGGCCATGGCAGCCCTCGTTCTCGGTTGTTCGATGCCGGAAATGACTGAGAAATCCGCGTCGAACGTGGAAGCGGAACAGTCTACCCCACACGCCCGAATAGAGGAGTTCGCAGCCGAGCCCCTGTCGAAGGGGCCTCTGTCGAGCGCACCCGACCCTAGCTACGCGGCCCTGCTCATGCGCAAGGCCCGCGAACTCGCGGAAAGTGAACTGGGCCGAATGTCCGCGGCGGAACTGACCTATCGCAACACTGTTAGTTTCCAGGAACTCACCGGGGCTCAGTTCGTGGGGGGCACGGGAAACTACATGAAGGCATACCGGAGCTTTGACGAGTACATTATCCGAGACATCTACCGCTCCGAGTCATACGTTTTCCCAGTCACCGTCGAGATCGAATTCAAGTACAAATTCCTGCATACCAAGGTAAGGCCCAGTATGCTGCCGAACGCCGAATCCACGTCCCAGTCGGATACAAGGTTCGAGGTTGCGGGCACGTACGCGCTTACGCGCCGGTACCGGTGCGACGGCGACGGAAACTACACGGGCCAGCTTCCCGAGCTGCCGCCCAGGCCTAACTACTATCGGCGCGGACGTGACCAGATCCTCGATCCGGACCCCGCGCCGGCCAATCGTATGCCGCCGGGCGGTCAAGGTTTCCAGACCCTATCCCCGGCGCCTCCGCCGATGAATTCGATGCCCCGAGCACCGGGGGGATCCTTTCCCTGACTCGGTTGACCCCGCGCAACCAAGACGGAGGAGCACCGAGCCATGCGCGCCCTAGTCTTCGATGGAGAGCCTCGCATCGTCGAACGGCCCATCCCCAGTCCGGAACCCGGCGAGGCGCTCGTCCGCCTCCTGTGCGCGGGCATCTGCAACACCGACCTCGAAATTCTCAAGGGATACATAGGCTTCAGCGGGGTCCTCGGCCACGAATTCGTCGGCATCGTAGAAGAAGCCTCCAGCGAGCATCTGCGGGGAAAGCGCGTCGTCGGGGAAATCAATTGCACCTGTCATCGCTGCGAGTACTGCGCCCTCGAAATGCCTCGCCATTGCCTCAATCGAAGCGTGATCGGGATCCTGAACAGGGATGGCGCTTTCGCCGAGTACATCGCGCTGCCCGAAGAAAATCTGCATGTCGTTCCCCCGGTCATTCGCGACAATGCCGCCGTATTTACCGAGCCCCTCGCGGCTGCCTTCCGGATTCTTGAACAGGTCAACATCACCGGCGAGGACCGCGTCATCGTGCTCGGCGACGGAAAGCTGGGCCAGCTCATCGCTCAAGTAGTCGGCGGTGTGACACGCAACCTCGTTTGCGTGGGCAAACATGGGTGGAAGCTTGAGATGTTTCAGAAGCTGAGCGTGGCCACGGCCCTCATCAATGATCCTATGGAGCGCGGCGCCGACTTCGTTGTCGAAGCGACGGGAACTAACGAAGGTTTCGCCAGCGCGCTCGAACTCGTCCGGCCGGAAGGCGCCGTCATTCTGAAAACAACCATCGCCCGCCCTGCCGCACTCGACATGAGCCTTCCCGTTATCAACGAGGTGAACATCGTCGGCTCGCGCTGCGGGCCCTTCCGCCCGGCTCTCGAGGCGCTATCCAAGATGAACGTCGATGTACACCGCATGGTGACGGAAACCTTCGAGTTGCAGGATGGGCTCCGTGCGCTACGCCGGGCGTCGGACCCGGACGCGATGAAGATCCTGCTGCACATGTAGGCCGCGCGCCCGGTTCGGGCTAATCGCGAAGCGCGAGATCCTCCGCGCGCCATTCACTGTACAGGCGGTGGCGAATTACGTGGAATCCATTCCCGAAAATATGAATCTCCGAGAATTCGCCATGCGATTCCGTCTCGCGGGCCTCTCGGAAGAATGCGCCTGTAGTGAGATGCGCGAGGCTTTCGTGACGCGGGTCGCGCGTGTAGCTCGAACGGTGGGCGTGGCCGCTGGCGTATAGAATAGGCCGGGGGGCGCTGCCTAGGGCTTCGCGCAAGGCATCCGCGTTTCGCAACGACCGGGACGGCGTAGTCGAATACCCGTAAGTCTCCCTGAGAACCGGGTAATGTCCCGTCACGATCATGGGAGAGTCGCCGTCATTTGCAAGCGCGGCTACCGCCTCCACTTCCGCGTCCGTGATCCGCCCCTGCGACAACAAGAAGTTTGGACAGACCGTCGGCGCCATGACCAGCGGCGTCCCGCCCGAAAGGGTTCGCGCCGCGGGCAGCCCCTCAGGCGGAAGCCACTCGCCGAAGTATTCTTCGAACCTGCGCCGCCGTTCGGATTCGAAGGTGTAGACATCGTGGTTGCCCGGAAGAACGAACAAATCCAGGCCGCGCCCCCGCAGCTCCCGTACGAAGGCCGCACCAGCCTCGAACTCGGCTGGCGTCGAAGTGGAAGCGAAATCGCCCGAGAGAATCGCCTGCGTGACTCCTGTCTTCAACGCCTCCTCGGCGTGAGGCCCGGCGTTCTCGACGGCAAACTCGTGCCGCCGCCGGAACCAGAGATTGGCGTTACCGATAAAGCGTTTGTTGAGCAACTTGAAGGGATTGAGCACTACCTCCAAGAAATGGAAGTCGGTGAGGTGGAGGATGGAATCGACTGGGTTCGAGTCAGAAGGCATGGCCAGTTGAGATTACCACAGAATCCTCTCCAGAGCGTCCTCGTTGTGTCATAATTCCCGCCTATGGAGAATTCCCGCCGTCTTGAATGGACCGTTTCGCTGCTTCTCGTGGTGTCGATTTTAGCCGTTTTTTTTCCCGTGCTTGGGTTCGGATTTCTTCATTACGACGACAACGCTTACATTACCGAGAACGAGGAAGTCCTCCAAGGGCTCACGCTGCACGGCCTCTGGTCGGCATTTGCCATAGGGTATAACTCAAGTTGGCAGCCGCTGGCGATTCTTTCGCATATGCTGGATATGGAGCTTTGGGACTTGCGCGGAGGATTTCATCATCTGAGCAATCTCCTGCTCCACATGGCCAGTTCGGTCTTGCTGTTTTTGCTGCTAATTCGCATGACCGGGGCGCGGTGGGAGAGCGCGTTCGCCGCGGCCTTGTTCGCCTTGCACCCCTTGCACGTCGAGCCAGTCGCGTGGCTGTCGAGCCGGAAGGATGTGTTGAGCACGCTGTTCATGTTCCTGGCGATGGGTTCGTATCTCACCTACGTGAAGACGGGGCGGACGCGCGCGTACGCGGTTCTGTCGGCCTGGTATGCGCTGGGCTTGTTAAGCAAACCCATGCTGGTTACCTTCCCTTTCGTGCTGCTGCTCTTGGACTACTGGCCATTGAACCGCATGGAGGACTTTCGTTCGTTCGGGAAGCACGTGGCCGAGAAGATCCCGCTGTTCGGCCTGACGGCGGCCTGTATCGCCGCGACCCTCTATTTTCAGAGCGTCGGCGGCGCGGTAAAAACGCTCGAGCAATTTCCTCTGAAGTTCAGGCTCATGAGCGCGGCCATCTCCTGCGCGACGTATCTCGGCAAGACCTTCGTTCCACGCAACATGGCGACGTATTATCCCCACCCGCTGGACAGTCCGAATCTCGCTACGGTAACGGGCTGCCTGTTTCTGCTCGGGTTGATTACGGCTCTGACGATATGGCGGCGGCGAAAGGAGCCGTATCTCCTCGTCGGTTGGCTCTGGTTCTTGGGGACGCTTGCGCCGGTGACCGGCGTCGTTCAATTCGGAAGCCACAGCATGGCCGACCGCTACACCTACATTTCGCTCATCGGACTCTTCGTCGCGGTGGTATGGGCGGTCGCGCAGCGCCCCGCTTGGAGGCGGGCCGCCGCGTGTATAGGCGTGGCCGCGTTGACGGCTCTCATGCTGCTGGCATCGCGGCAGGTGCATTACTGGAAAGACGACGTTACGCTCTTCACGCACGCCCTAGCGGTGACACGCCCCAACGCGGTGGCGCACAATAATCTGGGCTATGGCCTCCAACTCGAGGGCCGTCTGGATGAGGCGGCTCTCCATTTCGAGCAGGCGCTCGCGCACCGGCCGGGCTATCCCGTTGCGCACAGCAATCTGGGTGCGATCTACGCGCTCCAAGGCGAGCTAGATAGGGCCGTCGAGCACTTGGTGGCGGCGACGAACTCAGGGTCTGCCGACGCGGTGGCGTTTCGCAATCTGGCGAAGGCCCGCGAGGAATCGGGCAATCTGCCGGGCGCGTTGGAAGCGCGAATCCGCGTAACGGAACTGGAACCGTTTCGCGCACAGGGCTTCGTCGAACTTGGGGATTCGTGTGCGCGCGGGGCGGTCGCGGGGGACGGCGGGTACGCGGAGGCAATCGGCGCATACCGAAAGGCGCTTTCTCTCGACCCCAAAGACCTCGCGGTGCGGTACAATCTTGCGAACGCGTTGGCTCGTTCGGGGAATCGCGCCGAGGCTCTCGCGGAAGCGCGTGGCGTTGTCGAGGCGGACCCGGAATTCGATCTCGCCCGCGAATTTGTCGAACGGTTGCGTACACTGGAGGCGGATGGGTCTCGGTAGGCCTGCTTCGCTTCCATGAAGAAACTGAGCAAAAGAGGGGACTTTTGGGCACTTTCAAAAGTAGATGCAAGCAGAACGAGGTACGAGCGGAGACGCGTCTGCCCCCCCTTTTGCGTCCGGCTCGGAAACTGTCTTTTTTGCAGCGCGCGACCCCCGTGCCGGAGGCAAATTGTGTAAGAAATAAGAGGTTTGGATCGACTGTTGTCCCAACCATGAGATTGTGGGACGTTGTGGAGGGTCGAACGTGCGAGGAAATTCGCGGTCTCGCTCGCGACTCAAACAACGTTTATCGAGAGCAACACACAGATATTTCCTAGGAGTCGAAACTCGCTGAACGGGCAATTGGGAGAAGGACACCGATCGTGTCACCGATCTTAGTTCCCTCCTTCTTAGGCGCGCGCCGCCGCCGGCGGTGCCACATTACTTTACGTGACCTAAGTGGAGCTTCATTAGGAGAGACAATAGGTGGATGATTCCCGCATGAACCGCAAGGACGCCTGGACCGCGCCGGCGATCTTAGCGTTCAGCCTCGCGCTGTTCTCGCGGGCGGTGGGCTACGACTTCGTCAATTTCGATGACGGAGATTATGTCTACAACAATCCGCTCGTATTACAGGGCGTGTCGGTGGATGGGATCAGGACGGCCTCGACGGCGTTGATCAGCGCCCACTGGCATCCGTTGACCCTGCTATCGTACATGCTGGACGCGCAGGTATTTGGTGTGGAACCGTGGGGCTTTCATTTGAGCAATATCCTGCTCCACGCGCTGAATGGAGCGCTTCTGTTTCTCGTGCTCCGCATGATGACGGGTGAGCGGCTGTTGAGCGCGGCGGTTGCCCTCTTGTTTACGGCGCATCCGCTTCAAGTCGAACCGGTCGCGTGGATCTCTAGCCGGAAGGACCTGCTCAGCGCATTCTTCTGGCTTACCGCGATTGGAGCCTACGTATGGTACGCCCGAGAAGAACGCATCCTGCGCTTTCCCCTTGTAATTATAGCGCTGATTCTTGGACTGTTGTCGAAATCGATCCTCATGACCGCGCCCTTCCTGTTCCTTCTCCTGGACTTCTGGCCGCTCCGGCGGTTCGGTCTCACGGACTTGTGCGCGGGACCGGGTTGGAAGAAAGTCGGCCGCCTTCTCGCGGAGAAATTCATTCTGCTGTGTGTCGTTATCCCGTTCCTTGCGGCGAATATCGTCGCGCAGGGTTCCGGCGGCAACATCAACACGCTCGAAGAGACTTCGGCCGGGAGCCGGCTCGCGAACGTGGCCATGGGATACGGAGGATTTCTGGCCGACGTGGTTTGGCCGTCGGGATTGGCGGCGTACTATCCCCGGCCAGCGAATGGTTACGCGGAAGCGCCGTTGCTCGCGGCCGTCGCGGTGATCGCCTTCCTGACGGTTGGCGCGTGTTTCGCCGGCAGGCGCTATCCACCTGTCTTCGTTGGGTGGTTCTGGTTCGTGGGGACGTTGGTGCCTGTCATCGGCCTGGTCCAACTGGGTGCGCAAGCGCGCACCGACCGCTATGCCTATTTCCCGGTTATCGGATTGTTCATAGCGCTGGTGTGGGGCGTGAGTCGGTTCGTGCCAAACCGAAAGGTCGCTTCGATAGCGGCGGCGGCGCTGGTCGCTTCGCTGTCGGCGGCTTCCTCGATACAGTTGGGGCATTGGCGAAACTCGGAGGCTTTGTTCCAACACACGCTCGCAGTAACGGAGGCCAACTATCTCGCGCATTACAACTTGGCCGAACACTTGAGCGGCCAAGGGCGGTTTAACGAAGCGATGGAACAGTACGGACTGGCGCTGGCCATCTTGCCCTACCATGCCGAATCCCACATCAATCTCGGAGCGCTTCTCGCCGAAAGTGGCAATTTCGCCGAAGCCAAAATCCATTTCGAGGCGGCTCTCGCCACGCAACCCCGGAACGTTCCCGCGTTGTCGAACATGGCCATGGTATTGCTCGACTTGGGGCGGTCTGAGGACGCGTTGGGATACGCGCAGCGGGCGTTGGAAATAGGTCCCGCGTTCGAGCGGGCCCAGAAAGCGTTGCGGCTGATCGGAGAAGTGGCCGATTCTGGATACGCGCCGTGATAGACACGCACAGCGATCCGTCAGTGCCCAGCCGCGCGAAGGTGTGGCTATCGGCCATGCTTCTAGTGGGACTCGCGACGGCCATCTTCTGGCAGACGGCCGATCACGAGTTCATCAACTTCGACGACAATTCCTACGTGAGCGAAAATCGCTTTGTCCTGCAGGGCTTGACTCTCGAAAGCCTGAGCGCCGCGTTCACCAGGACTTTCAACGGGCATTGCCATCCGGCCACCATGATTTCCTATATGGCGGATACGGCGCTCTTCGGAACCGG
This sequence comes from uncultured Nitrospirales bacterium, assembly GCA_964401695.1. Taxonomy (GTDB): domain Bacteria; phylum Hydrogenedentota; class Hydrogenedentia; order Hydrogenedentales; genus JAPYPO01. Next base: position 2,562 of record CAYNZS010000011.1, on the reverse strand, counting down.
CCCAGCCGGATACCATTTCACGAACGCTTTTCTCCATGCGCTCAACGGCGTCCTGCTCTTCTTCCTGCTGATCCGAATGACAGGCCTTCTGGGACCAAGCCTCTTCGCGGCGGCGCTCTTCGCAGCGCACCCGCTTCACGTCGAGCCGGTGGCGTGGATCGCCAGCCGCAAGGACATGTTGAGCACCTTCTTCTTCTTGCTGTCGCTTATGGCTTACGCCGGATACGCGGCAAATCCAAATCGGCGGCGTTATGCGGCGGTGGGACTGTGGTTGCTGCTGGGCTTGCTCTCGAAGGCAATTCTGGTGACGGCTCCAGCGGTACTCTTGCTGTTGGATATATGGCCACTTAAGCGAATTGATCTTCGGGCGTCGTGGACGTCGCGCGAGCTCTGGCGGAGGGCCGCAAGACTGTTCGCGGAGAAGTTGCCGCTGTTCGCGATCGTTGCCGTATTCGCGTTCGTCACCGTGTATACGCAGTCGCAGGCCGGGACCATGTCGTCGTTCAACGATTTGACTCTGGGTGCACGGATCTCCAACGCCGTGGAGGCCTACGGCGTCTACTTGCGGAAGACGCTATGGCCGGTGAACCTAGCCCCGTTCTATCCTCACGACGGAATCCCGATTCCCTTCGCGCGCATACTGCCGCTTCTTGCGGCGTATGGCGGCATTGCGCTGGCAGCGGCGCTCACGATTCGGCTGGCGCCCTACCTCTTGTTCGGGTGCTTCTACTTCGCGGGAACCCTCCTTCCCGTGAGTGGTCTTTTGCAGGCGGGCATCCAGGCTTATGCCGACCGCTACACTTATCTCTCTCTGATAGGCCTCTTTGTCGCCGCCGCGTTTGGGGCCAACGACCTATCTCGGAGATGGAATGTGCCAAAGCCACTTCCGCTAGCCGCGGGTTCAATCCTAATCCTCGCCCTGGCCGCCGTCTCGTTCACACAGACGGGGCATTGGAAGAACGACGAGGCCTTGTTTGCCCATGCGCTTCGCGTGACAGAAGACAACTACGTGGCCCACATGATTCTCGGGAACGCGTACCAAACCCAGGGGCGAACGGACGAGGCCATCCGAGAATACGAAGCGGCGCTTGCCATCGAGCCGAACGATGCGGGCACACACGTTGGCCTAGCTATCGCACGCTTCGCGCAAGGCGACGCCGCCGCCGCGGCCCACCGCTATCGTACGGCGATGGAACTGGACCCAGGCCAAATTGTCGCGAACACAAATCTCGGCGTTATCCTGTTGCGTCAAGGGCAACTTTCCGAGGCGGCGGCCCACCTGGAAAGGGCGTTGTCGAGCAATCCAGAGTGTTCCGTAGCGCTCAACGGGTTCGGTGAAGTGAGAATGGCGGAGGGTGAGTTGGCCGCCGCGCTGGCGCTATTCGAGCGGGGTCTGGAGCTTGACCCGGAAGACGCGACGCTCCTGACGAACGCTGGGCAAGCGTACGCGGGGCAAAGGGACCACGAACGCGCGCTGCCGCTCTTTAGACGGGTGCTAGACAACGCCGCTTCGGGCACGGTGGCTGCGGCGTCGGCACACTATAACTACGGCGTGGCCCTCGCCCAAGCCGGCCGCTTCCCCGAAGCCATTGCCGCCTTTGAAGCCACCCTCGCCATTGACCCCGCACATAAAGCCGCGTCCGACAATCTTCGGCGGGCCCGCGAGGGCCACTAGCCCCGCGGAAAACCGAGCTAGCCGTTGCGCCGGCGGCGGTAGGCACAGCAGCCCAATACCGTCAGGACAGCGAGGACATCGCCGCCTATGGAGACGGGCGCTCCCGAACCAGAGCTGGGGGCCGTGCAGCCTGTCGGTGGCGGGGGAGCCGTGCCGATGGAGACGTCAAGCGTTGCTTCACCTCCGAGCACGTCCACATCTCGGTAGAGGCCTTCGCCTGGGTGGAGTAGCGACGAAAACTAAATGGTGTACGCGCCGCGAGATTTGGAGCCGAGTAGCGTCCGTCTGCGCCGGTGGAGGTCCCGAAAGCCAACGCGGCGCCGAGGGGCAAGATCGTTACGCGTACACCTTCGAGAGGCGCGCCTTCCGCGGCGTTATCGCTTACCAGCCCGGAAATGCTCCCATCGGAGGTGCCCTGAGGCACGAGCGCGGTCCTGATATCGCCCGCGGCGAGTGATTCCAGGTTGAAGCTGTCGCCCGTAAAGCTCGGTGCGGAGCCCGTGATGTTGATGCTGCCGGATTGACCCGCGGGCAGGAGGAGTTCGTAATCGCCTGTGGCGCATGTGAATGTCGTATCCAAAGCGACCGTGCCTACGACGGCGTCTACCTCGGCCCCGGCCAGCGCGAGGCCGGTCGCCACGTCGGCGACAGTGTCGACAATGGAAACGACATCGTCACGCACTACGGGTTCGAGGCGGAAGATTACTTCGTCCCTTCCAGACGCCTCGACAGTGCCTGTCTCGACCGCGGATTCGTATCCCGGCGCGTGGGCCCGCAACAAGTAGTCGTCCACAGGCAGATCGTTGAGTCAGTAACCGCCAGCAGAGCTGGTGGCCTAGCCTAGAGTTTTGCGGTTACGCAGCCTGTTTATTCGCATGGTTGTTAGC
>CAYNZS010000010.1:0-32300 GCA_964401695.1 uncultured Nitrospirales bacterium | reverse complement strand
CGCTCGCTGTTGCCCGTCTGGGCTGAAGATGTAGATTGGGGTGAAGTGCGGGCCTTCGCCGCGCAATCGCGGGCGACTTTCGACTCGGCGGCGGCCCATCGCCTCGTGTTGGTTTTTGAGCAGGACGAGTCTCTGCCGAGTAAGATCGTAGACGCCGCGCGAAAGCGGCTCGCCGACGCCGACGAAAGCGAATGGTCCACACCCGACGGGGCGGCGTATGGAACGGGCGCGGTCGACGGGAATCTCGCGATCCTATTTCCGGGGCAAGGCACACAGTACACGGGAATGTTGCGGGACTTGGCTTGCCAGTTTCCATCTATGTTGGACGCTCTGGAAGACGCAAACAAGGCACTTGACGACGCGTTTCATGGCAGACAACTTCACGATTTCATTTATCCCCATCCAACCTTCGACGACGCATCGGCTAAGGCGAACCAAGCGGCGCTTACTGCGACCGACGTTGCGCAACCGGCCATCGGCGCGACTAGCCTGGGCGCGTTCCGCGTGTTGCAAGGCTTTGGGCTAAAGGCCGAGGCTTTCGCGGGGCATAGCTACGGCGAACTGACGGCGCTTTGCGCGGCGGGCCGCGTCGACGCCGAAACGTTCTTCAGGATCTCCGCGTTACGTGGCAGCCTTATGGCGGGCAGCGGCGAAGATCGAGGCAGCATGGCGGCCGTTCGGGCGCCGCTCGACATCGTTGAATCCGTCCTTGCCGAAAGCGGGTTGGACCTCGTCGTCGCCAACAAGAACACTCCGGACCAAGCCGTCATATCTGGCGACACGGACGCGATAGTCGAGGCCGTCGAATTGTTCAAATCGCGCGATATCCGTTGCACGAAGTTGGACGTGGGCGCGGCCTTCCACAGCCCCCTCGTCGCGGACGCGAGCCCGCCGTTTTTGGAGGGGATGCAGGGCTATGCGTTCAGCGACAGCCCAATCCCCGTTTTCGCGAACACAACGGGCGAAGAATATCCCAACGATCTCGGCGAGGCGAAGGAGTTACTGGCTAGTCAGTTGGCTAAGCCGGTCGAGTTCGTGCGCGAAGTCGAAACCATGTACGCGCGAGGCGTCCGCTCCTTTGTCGAAGTCGGCCCGGGCGCGCGCATGTCCGGGCTTGTTCGGGCTATCCTTGGCGACAAGGTACACGCAGTGTACGCGCTCGATTCGTCTAACGGAAAACGCGATGGAATCCTAGATTTATCCCGACTGCTGGCAGCTCTCGCGGCTTCGGGATATGCCGTTTCCCTGGAAAGATGGGACGCCGAATATCAGCCGCCAGAGCCAACCACCGGAAAGAAACGCTTTACGGTTCCCATTTGCGGCGCGAATTACGTTGCGCCCAGGAAGGAGAGGGCGGCTAAGTCCGTCGGGAAGGCGTTGGTTGAGGTCCCGAAACAGACCATCGCCGCCGCGCCGAGGCCCGCCGCGGAAGCTCACGCGCAGACGCCGCCGCGAACGACCCCAACAGCGCCTCCCGCGAACCTAGTATCCGCGATGGACTCTTCCACCGCGGCGGGCCTGCTCGCTCAGGCGCAGGCTAATATCGCAGCGCTGCAACGGATGCAGGAACAGACAGCTACGCTTCATAAGCAATATTTGGAAGGTCAGGAAAACGCCGCGAACGCGATCCGGAATCTCTTATTGCAGCAGCAGGGCTTTTCTGAACAAGGCGGCGCGCCTGCAACTGCGCCGACTGAAGTTCCCGCGGCGGTGGCCCCGGCGCAGCCCTCAGCGTATATCGATACTCCGCCGGAAGAGCCAACGAAACCGGCGCATAGAATTTACGCTGAGAAGATGCTTTCCGCTCCCGCGCCGGCAGCGGACGAGTTATCTGGTCTGTTGCGCGAAGGCCTTCTCGATGTGGTCTCCGAGGAGACAGGGTATCCCGCGGAGATGTTGGAGCCGGACATGAGCCTGGACGCCGACCTGGGAATTGATTCGATCAAGCGCGTCGAGATTCTCTCCGTGCTTCAGGAGCGTTTCCCGGAGCTACCGTCCATTGAGGCCGAGAAACTCGGCGAAATAGGGACGCTCGCGGATATCCTGGAACATCTGGGCGGCGCGTCCGATCCGGCTGCTCTTCCGGGGGACGCTGTTCCTGTTCCGGCGAACGCGAATTACCAGGGCTTGTTGCTGGATATAGTTGCCGAGAAGACGGGCTACCCAGTCGATATGCTTGAGGTGGGCATGAGCCTTGACGGCGACCTCGGTATAGATTCCATCAAACGTGTCGAAATCTTGTCGGCGCTCCAAGAAGAGGCGCTGGAGCTTCCCACCATCGAGGCCGAGGACTTGGGGGGCTTGCAGACCCTTGAGGATATACTGAGCCATCTGGATTCGGTTGCGCCTTCCGTTCTCCAGCCGATTTCGGATGCCACCGCCTTCGATATTTCGCCACTTCTCCTCGAAATCGTTTCGGAGAAGACTGGCTATCCCGTGGACATGCTCGAACTGGACATGAGCCTCAACTCAGACTTAGGCATCGATTCGATCAAACGTGTCGAAATCCTTTCTGCGTTGCAGGACCAGGAACCCGGCCTGCCATCCATCGAAGCGGAAGACTTGGGCAAACTCGACACGTTGCGCGACGTCATCTCTTTCATTTCTAGAACGCCCGCGGCTTCCGCGAACGGAAAGTCAGTCTCCCCTGAACCGATCGAACCGAAGCCTGGCGCTATAAGACGGAGTGTGCCGACCTGCGTTCCGCTCGGCGACACGGCCCGCAACGCAATAGCCATTCGCTCCAACGCGGAGATTTGGGTTACGGACGACGGATCCGAGTTCTCGGCCGCGATTGCGGCGCGTTTCAAGGAATTGGAGTACGCGCCCAGGCTCGTCGCGGTCGGAGAGCTTTCGTCAACAAGACCTGAGAGGCTGGACGGGCTCGTTGTCGTGGCACCTGAAGCGCCCCTCGGCGACGCCTACTTGAAACAGGTCTTTGCGTTTACTCAGTTTGCCGCGCCACTCCTGCGGAAGACTGGCGGCAGCGGCCAATCCATATTTGCTACGATCTCTCGTCTGGATGGAGCATTCGGGTTGAGCCGACCGGACGCCGGGCGTTCCCCGCTATCGGGTGGGTTGGCCGGCTTGGCCAAGACCGCCTGCCACGAATGGCCCGAAGTGGCCTGTAAGGCGCTCGATGTGGCAAACGATTTCAAGTCTGTCGCGAAGGCAGCTTCAGCCGCGGTTGACGAGTTGCTTTTGTCGGCGCCTGTGGAAGTCGGATTGTCGCGGACATCCCGGGTCTCGATTTCTTTGAAAGAAGAACCGCTGAATTCTGAGGGCGCCTCGCCTCGCCTAAGCGCTTCGGATGTAGTCGTCGTAACGGGAGGCGCGCGTGGCGTCACAGCCGAAGTCGCGGTTGCGATGGCGAAGCGTTATGGTTGCGGCCTTGCGCTCGTGGGACGCACGGAGTTGGCGGGAGTGGAAGAAGCCTATCTGGATGGGATCGAATCGGAAGCGGCGATCAAGAAGGCGGTACTCGAGCACTCGGGATTGAAACTAACGCCCGAAGAACTAGAACGAATCTGCGGCGGCATTCTCGCCCAACGCGAGATTAGCGCAACATTGGAGCGAGTCGAGGAGGCCGGTGGGCGCGGCATGTATGTCGCCGCCGATATCCGCAATCGCGAAGCTGTGGCCAGCGCCGTCGGGCAAGCTTCGAAGAAATTGGGGACGGTCACGGCGCTTGTCCACGGAGCGGGCGTTCTCGCTGACCGCCGCATCGAAGACAAGACAGCCGACCAATTCGATTTCGTCTACGATACGAAAGTGGCGGGCATGAACAACCTTTTGTCCGCGCTTGAGGACTCGCCGTTGAGGGCCATTGTCCTTTTTTCTTCGTCCACGGCGCGATTCGGGCGTACGGGTCAAAGCGACTACGCCATGGCCAACGAAGTCTTGAACAAGACCGCCTGGGCCGAATTCGCGCGGCGTCAAGACTGCCGGGTCCTATCGATGAACTGGGGGCCCTGGGACGGCGGCATGGTGACGCCCGCCCTCAAGAAGATTTTCGAGGACGAAGGCGTCGGCGCGATCAGGTTGGGAGCGGGCGCGGGGCATCTTGTTAACGAATTGGATTCGCCCGAGCAAGGCGCCGTCGAAATCGTCATCCTCGCGGACCCGCCGGGCGGGGCTTCCTCTCTGGCGTTTCTCTCGTCTTCCGATGTGCTTGCGCCGGTTGTCGAGATCTCGCTGGACACCGAGGCATTCCCCTTTCTGGCCTCCCACGTTATTGACGGCAAACCGGTTCTTCCCGTTGCCATGTATGTCGAGTGGTTCGCCCACGTGGCGCTCCACGGAAATCCGGGCATGCGATTCCAGGGCCTCAGCGGTCTGCGGGTGCTCAAGGGCGTCGTGCTCGAAGGCAGCAGTCCGACCGTCGTCCGCGTGTGCGCGGGTAAGGCCGTTCCCACCGAGGAGGGCCTCCGTGTACCTCTGGAACTGAGGAGCGCGGAAGCCGACGGCCGAGACACGCTGAATGCCCAGGCCAACGCCTTCCTGGTGTCACGCTTGCAGAAGGGCGAGGTGGCGCTCGGCGCCATCGACGGTAACGGCACCCTTCCCGAAGCGGCGGCCATCTACGGCGGCAATCCCCTTTTCCACGGCGCAGCGTTCCAGGGGATCCGAGAAATTGAAGCGTGTTCAAAGGAGGGAATCGCGGCTCTTGTAAACCCCGCGCCGCGCCCGGTCGAATGGATCCGCGAACCGCTCCGTAGGAGTTGGATCGCCGACCCGCTTGTTCTGGACTCGAGTTTCCAACTTATGATCGTATGGAGCAACTTGACGCGCGGCGACTGTTCGCTGCCCGTAGCTTTTCGCCGATACACGCAATATAAATCCACATTCCCCAAGGGCCCGGTGCGGATCGTGGCGGGCATTGTCGAAAGCGGCGCGCACAAGGCGGTCGCCGACATCGAATTCTACAACGCAAATAATGGCCATCTAATCGCGTCTATCGAGGGCTACGAATGCGTCATCGACGCCAGCCTTAACGAAGCCTTTAAGCGGAACCGCTACGAATCGTCGCCTACGGGGCGTTAGTTTTCTTAGGTGACAGGAAGATGTGTGCTCTGTGGCCAAAATCGTACCGCGGAACCCCGGTGAAACGTAAGAAATCTCGTTCATGAGCGATTCGACCTCCATAGCCATCGTTGGTGTCGGTGGCATCTTTCCCGGCGCGGATGGTCTCGCCGAATTCTGGTCGAATATCTTGCAGGGGAAGAGCGTAGCCCGCGAGGCGCCCGCGAACCGCTGGATTCTCCCGCACGACCGGGCTTACGCGCCCGATGTGGCGGCGCCCGACAAGGTCTATTCGACTCGGGGCTGTTTCATTGAGGATCTGCCGCGCAAATCGACCATGGGCCTTGACGTGAGCCCCGATCTGTTGGACGGACTGGATCCCCTCTATCACCTTCTGCTGCACGCGGGGCATCAGGCCTTCAGCGACAGCATCACATCGAATCTGGATCGCTCAAGAACAGGCGTCATCATAGGAAACCTCGCGTTGCCGACGCAGGAGTCTTCGGCCATCGCGCGTGAATACCTTGGCCATACCCTTGAGGAGAAGGTTCTTGGACAGAGCCGGATCCACAGTGTACCCGGCTCCGATCCACTGAACCGGTATGTTACGGGGCTGCCGGCCGGCGTGTTGGCGAAGGCCCTAGGTCTCGGCGGCGGCAGCGTGGCGTTGGATGCGGCTTGCGCGTCGTCGCTGTACGCGCTGAAACTGGCCATGAATGAACTGGAATCCGGACGCGCGGACGCCATATTGACTGGAGGCCTTTCCCGGCCCGATTGCCTGTACACTCAGATGGGATTCTCGCAGCTCCGCGCATTGTCGCCGAGCGGCGTGTGTTCGCCTTTCGACGCCAAGGCCGACGGCTTGGTCGTGGGCGAAGGCTCGGGCATGTTTCTTTTGAAGCGCGTCGAAGACGCCATCCGTGACGAAGACCACATCTACGCCGTTATCAGAGGGGTCGGCCTTTCCAACGACGTTGGCGGAAGCCTCTTGGCGCCCATGTCCGATGGACAACTTCGGGCCATGCGCGCGGCCTACGAGCAGGCCGGTTGGGCGCCTCACGATGTGGATCTTATCGAATGTCATGCGACGGGAACTCCGGTGGGCGACTCGGTCGAGTTGGAGAGTCTCCGTGCGCTATGGGGCCATGCCCGGGCGGATTCGGGGCAATGTGTCATCGGCTCGGTGAAATCGAACATCGGCCATCTGCTGACCGCCGCGGGGTCGGCCGCTCTCATGAAGACTTTGTTGGCGCTGAAGAACGAGACGCTGCCACCCACGGCGAACTTTGAGGCCCCCGCGCCGGGCGTTGGAATGGACGCGAGTCCGTTCCGCGTGTTGCGCGAAAGCCGGCCGTGGACGCGTCGGCCTGAGGGCGCGCCGCGCCGCGCCGCTGTAAGCGCCTTTGGATTTGGCGGTATCAACGCGCACCTTCTTCTCGAAGAATGGACTTCGCGCCACGCGGTTTCGTCAAGCGTAGAGGTCGTTTCCGAAGATCGGGGATCGGAAAGCCCCGCTATCGCCATCGTAGGTATGGACGCATACTTTGGGCCCTGGTCATCGCTCCAGCAATTTCAGGAGCGTGTACTGAGCGGCGGGGTGGACGCGCCCTCCGGGCCTCCTGGCCACTGGTGGGGTGCTCAGGATAGCGCGTGGTTTAAGCTGCAAGGCCTGAGCCGTTTCCCATTCAAAGGGCACTTCATTTCCGAGTGCTCGATTCCCGTTGACGCGTTCCGCATTCCGCCGAAGGAACTTGAGGAAATGCTCCCGCAGCAACTGCTTATGCTGCAGGTGGCCGCGCGCGCCTTGCGCGACGCGGGATTCCAGAACGGCAACGGCGGGGACGCGCGGGAGTCGAGCCATCATGACACGGGTGTTTTTGTTGGACTCGGACTCGACCTGAACACGACGAACTTCAGTTTTCGTTGGTCGCTGGCGGACACGGCCAAGAAGTGGGCCGAGCGCTTGAGCCTCGATCTGTCTGAAGGGGAGATGGAGGATTGGATCGCTTCGCTTCGCGACAGCGCCGGCCCCGCGTTAACAGCCAACCGAACCATGGGCGCGCTTGGGAGTATCGTAGCCAGCCGAATTGCCCGCGAATTCCGCATAGGCGGGCCAAGTTTTGTCGTATCCAGCGAAGAGAGTTCTGGGATGCAGGCTTTGGCGACGGCTGTTCGCGCCTTGCAGGATGGAGAACTCCGCCAGGCGCTTGTCGGGGCGGTTGATTTTGCTGGCGACGTGCGTAGCGTTTTGACTACTCATCGAGGCCGGGCTTATTCGGCACACGATCAAGCGCGCCCTTTCGACGAACGGGCGGATGGCACGATCATCGGTGAAGGCGCGGCCGCTGTCGTGCTCAAACGCGAACAGGACGCGCTACGAGACGGCGACCGCATCTACGCGGTGGTCAAGGGGATGGGCGTGTCGCAAGGAGGCGGGGTCGATTCCCAAGTGCCCCTGGAAAGCGCCTACCGGCGGGCGCTCGAGCGCGCGTACGCTGAGTCCCGAATCGATCCCGCCGAGATAGGCTACATCGAGACTCACGGCAGCGGCTGCCCCGAAGAGGACCGCATGGAGGCGGATGCGCTGACCAAGTTTTTCAAAGGCCGCGACGATTCGCCGGGGGCCTTCGTCGGCAGCGCCAAGGCGGATATCGGCCACGCCGGCGCCGCATCCGGACTGGCGTCTCTTGTCAAGGCCACGCTTTGCCTGTACCAGGAGATGCTTCCGGCTTTGCACGACTCACGGCAGCCCATTCCGCCGTTTACGCGATCGGGGCATCGCCTTCGCCTGCCAGCGCACCCGCAGTATTGGTTGCGCGACCGTAGCGATGGACCGCGCAGCGCCGGCGTCAGCTCCTTCAGTATCGACGGCAACTGCGCCCACGTCGTATTGCAGTCGCACGGCCACGACCTCGAACCCCATGTGCAGACTGAACGGCTTCAACCCCTGGGCGCACGCCAGGAAGCGTTGTTCTGCGTGGAAGCGGCCAACGTTCCCGCCCTTGCCGTCGGATTGGGGCGGCTACGTGCCCATGCTGAAAACCATGTCGATTCTCACATTGAAGCGCTTGCCCGGCAGTGGTGGCGGGAAAACCGGGACGACGCGAGCAAAGCTGTAGCGGTATCGGTGATCGCCCGCAACAGCGGCGAGCTGCTTGACCTCATCGAATTCGCCCAACATACGCTCGCGGAGGACCCAGGGAGGCGGCTTACGACGGCCGGCTCCCGCGCGGTTCCGCCGAATATGCGCGACCGAATATTTTTTTCGCCGGAACCCGTAGGCCATGAGGGGGGAGTCGCGTTCGTCTTTCCCGGCTCGGGCAACCAGTACCTTGGGATGGGGCGCGAGATTTCGACTCAATGGCCCGAGGTGTACCGTGCGCAAGACCGTGAAAGCGAACGGCTGCGCAGCCAATACCAGCCGGATCTGTTCTGGAACAGCGACTCGGTTCAGGAGATGAATCGAAACCACGAGGCAGCTCTCTTCGGGCAGGTGAGCCTGGGCACGACAGTCAGCGATCTGATTCAAAGTTTTGGCGTGCGACCCAACGCGGTCATCGGATACAGCTTAGGCGAAACCGCGGGCCTGTTCGCACTCAAAGCGTGGACTCAGCGCGACCTTATGCTCAAACGTATCGACGAATCGACGCTGTTTACCGAGGACCTCGCGGGCGACTATAAAGCGGCGCGCAAGGCTTGGCAGGTCCCAAGTACGAAGACGGTTGATTGGGCGTTGGGCGTCATCGACCGGCCTGCCAAGGTTGTGCGCGCGGCGCTCAAGGATCATAAGAAGGTGTATAGCCTGATCGTCAATACGCTGCATGAATGCGTGGTCGGCGGCGATCCGCATGCGGTCGAGAAACTCGTGAAGAAGCTGGACTGCGAGTTCTTCCCGCTTCAGGGTGTGACAACTGTCCACTGCGAAGTGGCCAAGGAAGTACAGACGCCTTACCGCGAACTGCATCTCCTTGTCACCACGCCGCCCAAAGACATCCAATTTTACAGCGGCGCTTGGGGAACGGCCTACAACGTGTCGCGTAAGAGCGCCGCCGACGCGGTCCTCGCGCAAGCCATCTATGGAATCGATTACCCTAGGGTGATCGAAGCGGCCTACGACGACGGCGTCCGCGTGTTCCTCGAAATGGGGCCGGGCGCTTCCTGCTCGCGCATGATTGGCGAGATCCTCGGAGACCGGCCACACGTCGCCAAGTCAGCCTGCTATCCCGGCCCCGATGCCGTCTCTACCGTTCTACGCTTCGTCGGTCAGCTGGTCGCCGAGCGGGTCTCCGTAGATCTCAGCGTCCTCTATGGGCAAGAAACGGCTGTCGAGGAACACCAGATCGAGTCGCTTCACGAAAATCTTTTATCCATTCCCATTGGCGGGGAGCCTTTCCAGACCGTTATGCCTTCAACCGAGCCTGAGCCTACCGTCGAACCTGCGCCTCTGGAGGCCACCGATGTGGCAATCGGAGGCCGGCCGACCGTTGAGATTTCAGTCACGCCCGTGGGTGCCGCTGAGCCGTCCAATCCTTTCGCGGCCGCTCCGCTCCCAGCGTCGTTCTCCGGTGCTGGCGTCGGTGCGGAGCTCGAAGTCGCGGCGGGAGAAGCGTCCGGGCTGTTTGATCAGTTGGAGGCCGCGCAACGGCTGAAAGCGGAAGCCCACGCGTCGTATCTGCGTTTCGCGGACACCACGAGCCAGGCATTGACCGAGGCGATCGCCTATCAGCTTTCCCTCGCGCAGTCGCTTGGCGGCGTGCTTGCAGATGAGGTTTCGCCGGCTCCGTTCGAGTGGGAGAGCGTAGGCACGGTCCGCGACGCAATTGATCGTCCACAGTTCGACCGCGCCATGTGTTTGGAATTTGCGGTCGGCTCTATCGCTAAGATGTTAGGCTCCGAATTTACGGAAATCGACGACCACCCGACGCGGGTCAGGCTTCCTGACGAGCCGCTCATGCTTGTGGACCGCATCGTGTCCGTTCAGGGCGAAGCCCGTTCGTTGAGAAACGGCCGCGTAATCACGGAACATGATGTCCGGAGCGGGCTATGGTACCTCGATGGCGGTAGGATTCCTACCTGTATCGCAGTCGAGGCCGGGCAGGCAGACCTGTTCCTGTCAGGCTATTTGGGTATCGATTTTGTCACGAAAGGCCACGCTGTATACCGGCTGCTCGACGCCGTTGTTACCTTCCACGACAGCCTGCCATCGCCAGGCGCCACGATTCGATACGACATTCGTATCGAGCGCTTTTTTCGCCAGGGGAATACGCATCTCTTCCGCTTCAATTTCGACGCCACGGTCGATGGACGGCCGCTGCTCACGATGCGCGATGGCTGCGCTGGATTCTTTACGGAAGAAGATCTGGCTTCGGGCCAAGGTATCGTGAAGACCGCGCTGGACTTGCTGCCTGTGGAGGGGATCAAACCGCCGGACTGGCGGGAATTCGTGCCGCTATCCGCGGAGGCCTACGCGGACGAGCAGCTCGCGGCTTACCGCGACGGCGATCTGGCCGCGTGCTTTGGTCCGGCATTCGCCGACCTACCGCTGGCAGACCCGGCGCGCATCCCAGGCGCCCGGATGAAGCTCGTCGACCGAATTCTCGCTATAGAACCGGGCGGCGGCCGTTACGGCATGGGCGTGGTCCGGGGGGAGATGGATGTCTACCCGGACGACTGGTTCCTGACCTGCCATTTCGTGGACGACCGTGTCATGCCCGGTACGCTCATGTACGAGTGTTGTCTTCACACCTTGCGGGTCTTACTCACGCGCATGGGCTGGGTAGGCGAAGCGGACCAGTTTGTGTACGAACCCGTCGCAGGCGTCGCGAGCCAGCTCAAGTGCCGGGGCCAAGTCCGCGAGACGACCGAAAAAGCGGTTTACGAAATTGCGATCAGAGAGTTGGGTTACAATCCGGCCCCCTATGCCATCGCCGACGCGCTTATGTACGCAGACGGCAAACCCGTCGTCGAAATCACGAACATGTCCATCCAACTTACCGGGCTTACCCTTGAGGGGCTGACCGCGCTGTGGGAAGGGGCAGGAAGCGGGACCGAATCGCCGCACTCTGTTTTGTACGACAACGAGAGTATCATGGCCTTTGCGCTGGGAAAGCCTTCCGAGGCCTTCGGCGACCGCTACAAGATCTTCGATGAGGAACGCACCATCGCGCGGCTCCCGGGCCCGCCGTACAAGTTCCTCGACCGGGTAACGGCAGCGGATTGCGAACCGTGGGAAATGGCCGCGGGCGGGACGATTGTCGCGCACTACGACGTGCCCCCGGAGGAATGGTACTTCGCTTCAGACCGGCAACCCGGCATGCCCTTTGCCGTGTTACTGGAAGTTGCCTTGCAGCCCTGTGGCTGGTTCGCCGCATATATGGGATCGGCGCTGACTAGCGACACGGACTTGCGCTTCCGAAACTTGGGCGGCAACGCTACTCAGCACAGGCTGGTTCGTTCGGATGCGGGCACACTGACTACCACCGTCCGTTGCACGAATATATCCAAGGCAGGCGGGATGGTCATCCAGAATTACGAATTCGCCGTGCGCGACGCCGCCGGAATCGTTTACGAAGGCGACACGTATTTCGGGTATTTCTCGAAGGAGGCCTTGGCGGACCAAGTGGGCCTTCGCGATGAACCGATCTACGAGCCCACGGAGGCCGAGTTGAACGTCGGCCCCGCGTTCCAATACCCGACAGGCGCGCCCTACCCAGACGACACTATGCGCATGGTGGACCGCGTAGACGTGTTTGACCCAAAGGGAGGGCCGAAGGGCCTAGGTTTCATACGCGCGACTATCGACGTTGACGAGGCCGCGTGGTTTTTCAGAGCCCATTTCCACGAAGACCCCGTATGGCCGGGATCGTTGGGACTCGAGGCTTTTCAGCAACTGTTAAAATATATCGCGGTCGAACGCTGGGGTGTTGGACCTCATCCCCGTCTCGAATCCGCGACGCTCGACGAAAGACATTCGTGGGTTTACCGGGGCCAGATATTGAGGACTGACGATCGAGTAACCGTGTTGTGCAGCGTCACGGAAATCGACGACGACAGGCAAATGCTGAGAGGGGATGGCCATCTCATCGTGGATGGACGAATTATCTACAAAATGACTGATTTTACCGTGCGACTGGTGGAAGAATGAGATGCAAACAATCTCCACACATGCGATACTGCACTTTTGGTGTTATCCAGACGCTACGGCCAACAGAAGAACATCTCCGCGCCCTCCGCGTCTCCGCGGTGAATCCTCACTACCAATCGCCAACGCCTTCCGAGCTGCTATTCCCATTCACCGCGGAGACGCGGAGATGTTCGCTTGTTGACGCTACTGTTCTCGATCGTTCGATTGACATCTTAACGGATTCTCATTCTTGAAATACACCAAAGTACATATCGATGCCATCGGCTATGAATTGGCGCCCGTCGTTGTAGCATCTGCCGAATTGGAGGAGCGTCTCGCGCCGCTTTACGAGGCTCTCCATTTTCCGGAGGGCCAACTCGAGGCGCTCACGGGGATCGGCGAGCGGCGGTGGTGGGAGAAGGACTACCCCCTGACCCAAGGCGCGGTCGAAGCGGGGAAGAAAGCCATGGTTCAAGCGGGGATCGCCCCGGCCGACATTGGCGCTTTGATTTACGCGGGCGTCAACCGCGAAAACTTCGAACCGGCCACGGCCTGCCATGTCGCTTCCGATTTGGGCATCGGCCGGAGTGCTGCGGTATACGATCTGTGCAACGCCTGCCTAGGTGTGCTCAACGGGATTCTCGACGTAGCTAATCGCATCGAACTCGGGCAAATCCGTGCAGGTTTGGTCGTCTCCTGTGAAACGGCGCGCGACATTAACGAAATCATGATCGACCGCATGCTCGAAGCGGGCGATATGCCAACCTTCGTGAATTCGCTCGCTACGCTGACGGGTGGATCGGGCGCGGCGGCGGTCCTGTTGACGGACGGATCGTTTGGCGGTGACTCGCGGCGACTCATCGGCGGCGTCAACGAGGCTGCGCCTGAACACTTTGGACTGTGTGAATGGGGCCTGATGTCGGAAACGGGCGGCGGTGTCCGCGCGTACATGTCGACTGACGCCGCATCCGTTCTGAAACATGGCGTCGAACTTGGCCTGCGTACGTGGAACGCCTTCCTCGCGGAAATGGGTTGGAGCGCCGACGACGTAGATAAAGTGATCTGCCATCAAGTCGGATCGGCCAACAAGGAGTCCATACTCGCCTCCATCGGCATTCCCGAAGAAAAGGATTTTTCGACCTACGAGTACCTCGGCAACATCGGTACGGTATCACTCCCTATGACCGCGGCCTTGGCCGGCGAACGGGGTTTCCTGTCCGAAGGCGACCGCGTAGCGTTTCTCGGGATTGGCAGCGGCCTCAATTGCCTGATGCTGGGGCTGCGCTGGTGACGGAACTCTATCCCTTCGAAGGCCACCGTCACAACATTTGCGGACTGGGCTACCATTACCTTGATGAGGGGGAAGGCACACCCGTTGTCATGCTTCACGGAAACCCCACGTGGTCCTTCTACTATCGCAATCTCATAAAACGTCTTCGCACGCGGTACCGCTGTATCGTTCCCGACCACATCGGCAGCGGTCTCTCGGAGAAGCCCGGCGACGATCGGTACGAATACACATTGAAGAGCCGCGTGGATGACTTGGAGAGCCTCCTCGACAGCCTGGGCGTTGTCGAGAAGGTCAACCTTGTCATGCACGACTGGGGTGGAATGATCGGTATGGCCTACGCCACGCGACATCCCGAACGCATCCGAAGCCTGACGGTCATGAACACCTCCGCGTTCCACCTGCCAAGAGCGAAGCGACTTCCCTGGATCTTATGGCTTTGCCGGAACACCCCGCTCGGCGCGTTTTTCGTCCGCGGGTTCAACGCCTTCGCCGCGGTGGCTAGCTACGTTTGCGTCAAGCGAAAGCCGCTGAGCCCCGAGGTACGAAAGCTTTACCGCGCCCCCTACAATTCATGGCGAAACCGTATCGCGACGCTACGCTTCGTTCAGGATATCCCGCTACGGCCTGGCGATCCGGCATACGATATCGTAACCGGAGTCGAACAGGGCGTCGGCGCATTCAGGAACGCACCCGTCCTTGCTTGCTGGGGCATGAAGGATTTTGTGTTCGACCATACCTTCCTTAAGCGCTGGGAAGAGGAGTTTCCACACGCCGAAGTACATCGCTTCGAAGATTGCGGACACTACATCCTTGAGGACGCGGCGGAACAAGTGGAATCGCTTATCGAAGACTTTTTGGGACACGTTGCGCGGGCAGACGATTAACATGCCGGCCGTAGACCAGGGAAATATCGCCGCGCATCTGCCGGGCATGGCCGCCGAATATCCCGAGATTCCCGCCGTCATCGTCCAGGGGCCGCGCGAGAAGAATGGTTCGTACACCTACGAATTGCTGACGGCCTCCGAACTCGACGAGGAGAGCAACCGCCTCGCGAGAGGACTCCAGGAGTACGGCATCGGGGAGGGCGTGCGAACCGTCCTCATGGTTACGCCCGGCGTCGCTTTCTTCACACTGACCTTCGCGCTCTTCAAAGCTGGCGCAGTTCCCGTCATGGTTGACCCCGGCATGGGCGTCAAGAAACTAAAGAAATGTTTTGCGGAGGCGTCGCCCGAGGGGTTTGTCGGAATCGCCAAGGCCCACGCGGCGCGGGTCATTCTTGGGTGGGCGCGAGGCTCCATTCGCAAGAACGTTACTGTCGGTCCCCGCCTCTTCTGGGGCGGTAGAAGCTTCGCGGGCATACGTTCAGGCGACCCCTCGCCGGTTCTCGCCGAAACGGCGCCGGATGCGCTAGCCGCAATTTTATTTACGAGCGGGAGCACCGGCATTCCCAAAGGCGTGGTATACACGCATGAAATGTTTCAAGCCCAGGTGTGTGTTCTTCGCGATTTCTATGGAATCGGGCCGGGGGAACGCGATTTGGCGACGTTTCCTCTATTTGCGTTGTTTGGTCCAGCGCTTGGGATGGCGGCCATCGTGCCGCGGATGGATGCGAGCCGCCCCATTACCGCCGACCCGCGTAACCTTGTGGCCGCCACCATGGATCATTCGGCCACCAATTTTTTCGCGTCACCCGCACTCATCGAAGTGATCGGGCGTCATGGCGCCGACCGGGATCTGAAGCTCGATTCGCTTAAGCGCGTTATCTCGGCGGGCGCACCCGCTACGGCGGAATCACTTCACCGCTTCACCCAACTGCTGCCCGATGGCGTTGAAATCTATCCGTCCTATGGAGCGACCGAGGCCCTGCCAGTGGCGTCGATCGGCAGTAATGAATTACTGAACGATACAGCAGCCCTCACGGAAGAAGGCGCGGGTGTCTGTGTTGGAAGGGCAGCTGGGGGTCTGCGAATTCGCATCATAGGGATCGACGACGGACCGATCGGGGACTGGTCTGAGGATCTGAACATTCCCGATGGCGAAATCGGCGAGATCTGCGTATCGGGCCAGGTTGTTTCTCCCGTCTACTACGAGCGGCCAGAGTCCACGGCTCTCGCGAAGATAATCGATTGGGATTCTGGCCTCCTGTACCACCGCATGGGCGATGTCGGTTACTTGGACGCGGAGGGGCGTCTCTGGTTCTGCGGTCGCAAGGCCCACCGTGTTGAGACCGCGGACAAGACATACTTCACTATCCCTTGCGAGCGCATCTTTAACACCCACGCGGAAGTCTTTCGAAGCGCTCTGGTTGGGGTGTTTCTCGGTGGACACTTGGCACCCGCGATCTGTGTGGAACGGGAAACCAGTCATTCAGACGGCGACGAGAATGGCTTGAAGGAGGAACTGCGGGCGTTGGCCGACGATCATGCGATCACGCGGGGAATCGAGACCTTTTTGTTCCACAAAGGATTTCCGATGGACGTGCGGCACAACGCGAAGATTTTCCGGGAGCAACTAGCGGTGTGGGTTCAGGAACAACTGCCATGAAGGCGCTCGTGACGGGAGGAGGGGGCTTCCTCGGCGGCGCAATAATCCGTCAATTGTTGGACCGCGGCGATTCCGCTCGCAGCATTTCCAGGGGCGACTATCCTGAACTGCGCGAGCTGGGGGTGGAGACCTACCAAGGCGACCTGGCGGACACCGATCAACTCGACGCCGCGACGAGCGGTTGCGATGCTGTGTTCCATGTTGCAGCGAAACCGGGCGTCTGGGGTTCGTACGAGAAGTACCACCGCGCCAACGTAACGGCCACCGAAAACGTCATCGACGCCTGCAAACGGCATGGCGTTTCACGGCTCATCTATACCAGCTCGCCTAGCATTACTTTCACGGGAAAGGGTCAGGAAGGAATCGACGAGTCTACGCCGATCGCCGACGAACCGCTCACGAATTACTTGAAGACGAAGGCAGAAGGGGAACGGCTGGCGCTAGCCGCAAATACTGAAGAACTTGCCACCGTAGCGTTGCGCCCGCATCTCATCTGGGGACCTGGCGACACGCAACTCATCCCGCGCCTGGTCCGCCTAGCCACTTTGGGAAGGCTCCGCATCGTCGGTTCGGGCAGGCAGCTCGTGGACGCGGTATACATCGACAACACTGCCCAAGCTCACATTCTCGCTGCTGACCGCCTCGCACCTGAAGCCCCCTGCGCGGGTAAGGCCTACTACATCACAAATGACGAGCCGTGGCCCATGGCCGACGTGCTCAACGGTATTCTCAAAGCAGCGGGCGCTCCAGAATTGACTAAGAAGGTGCCGGCCGGCGTGGCCTATGCGCTTGGGGCAACAATGGAATTCATCTACAAGGCGATCGGCAAAGAAGATGAGCCTCCTATGACACGCTTCGTAGCCCTCCAACTCGCGGCCGCGCATTGGTACGACGTCTCAGCCGCGAAACGCGATCTCGGCTATGTACCCCTCGTCGGCATGGAGGAAGGGATGGAGCGTCTGGCCGAAGATTTTCAGTGCGAACGCGAGTAAGGAGAAACGTAAGCGCTCAGGCTAACGGAAGCCCGCAAACACGGGACTTTTTTCAGAACATCGGTTTTTGGATGCCCCTTCGTGTGTCGGGGCCTATGCCGGATTGCTGCGCGGCTTTTTTGAGTTTCCGGGTTCCTCGCCGTACGGCGCGGTAGACGGATGAAGGGTTCATGTGGAGCAGTGTGCCGGCTTGGCGGTAGTTTAGTGCGCGGAAGTAATAAAGGGTAATGCATTGCTGTTCTGTCTCGGTAAGTTGTAGCAGCATCTGGCTGCGCACCCATGCGAGTAGCCGGTTGTTTTCTTTGCCTTGCCGCAATCCGACTTCGATCTCTTGGGCCGTCTCGGCCCACGAAGATCGCTTCGCGTCAAGGGTATTCAATATGTGTTCTCCAGCCTTTTTGCCTAGGCGGTGGTTCCGCAGGCGTTGTTCTGGCGGTGTTGGTGAAGGGATTTAGTTCTTCATTTTGGTCTTCTCCCATGGGTTTTCGCCGTCCGCCTCCCGTGCGGCGAGCGGGCAGAGTAGGGAGGTGGAGGGGCTGGTGTTTCTTGTCTTTCGCGTCTCTTTTCTGTGATTTTTTACCGCGATGTGTATGAGCGCGGGGCAAGCAAAGAGAAGGCGCAGCGGTGCGCGGGCAATTGCATTCGCCAGAGAAAGCGCGTACATTTGAAACGAGATTTTCGGGTTAAGGAGGCGGCAATGAGCGTACGCGACACTCTTCAGGAAGCAATCAAGTCGGCGATGAAGAATAGGCAGCCGGAGCGGCTTGATTGTTTGCGGATGGCTAAGGGGGCCATTTTGTTGAAGGAGAAATCTGGCGCAATGGATCTGACGGACGCGGACTATGTGGCGGCGATTCGATCTGAGGTGAAGAAGCGGCAGCAGAGCATCGAGATTTTTCGGGAGCATGACAAGGAGGAGGAGGCGATGAAGGCGGAGTTTGAGATTGCGGTCCTGGAGGAGTTTGTGCCCACGCGGCTCCCGGCTGAGGACTTAGAGGCGAAGGTCCGCGTTTATGTCGCGGAGCATCCGGAGATCACGCACGCGGGAAAGCTCACGGGCGCGATGAAGAAGGAGTTGGGCGACTCCGCGGATGGGAAGATGTTGAACGAGGTCTGCCGGAAGGTCTTGGGCTAACGGTTCGCGGGTTCCCTTATCGATGAAGTCTTTCTACGCTTTTGTTCTTCTCTTTTCCGTTGCGGGCTTGGGCGGCTGCCCCGGCCCCGGCGCGCCGGTGGGCACTCCGGTTTTCACCTACTCGGTTGTCGAGGAATTCCCCCATGACGTGGAAGCGTTTACGCAGGGGTTGGTTTTTTATGATGGCCATCTTTATGAGGGCACGGGATTGTGGGGGCGGTCGACGGTGCGTGAAGTCGAATTGGAGACGGGCGTGGTGTCTCGAAGCCGCGATTTGAACGCTTCGGTTTTTGGTGAAGGGCTGACTCTTTTTGGGGATCGAATGATCCAACTGACGTGGCGCTCGAAGGTGGGTTTTGTTTACGATAGGGATAGCTTTGAGATTCTGCGAGAATTCGATTACCCTTCGCAGGTTCTTGAGGGTTGGGGTATTACGCACGATGGAGAATCTCTGATCGTGAGCGATGGGACGCCTGTGCTTCATCTTCTGGATCCGGAAACGTTCGCGGAGGTGAAGAGCGTCGAAGTTCTCGATGGGGAGGATGCGGTTGACCGGTTGAACGAGCTGGAATATATCGGGGGGGAAATCTATGCGAATGTCTGGCAGACGGATCGTATTGCTCGCATTGATCCGGATACGGGATCGGTCGCGTCGTGGATCGATTTGTCTGGTCTGTTGGCCGCGGAGGACCGGGCGGCCGCGGACTGGCTAAATGGGATTGCTTATGATGCGGCGAACGATCGTTTGTTTGTGACAGGGAAGCTCTGGCCGACTCTTTTTGAGATTACGCTGTCGCTGGCGGAATCGTGATTGAGCGGTAGAGTTCTCTTGGCGCGATCATTTTGAGAATCGGGTGTTGTGCCGGGATGACGTGCGGGTTTCCTTCTTGCTGGTACGGGGGGAGGCGACACACTACGCCTCTCTCGGCAAGGGCATCACTCAGGGGCGCGACGCCAACCCTCAGCAGACCGTGGTACTCCCGGGCGGCGGGGCCCAGCTCGGTCTCTTCTACGGCTCAGAGAGTTGGAAGGCCAACTCATCGGGCCTCTACATCAAGGCGACCGCGGAGGGCACATTCTCGATCCTCTTTCACCATCAGCCGAGCGGACTGATCGGACCCGACGAGATCGCAAACGGTCCCCTGGTCTACGATCCCAAGTGGCAGGGCGAGCGGAAACCGAGCGTGTGCCGCATGCTCTACCACCGCACGGCGACGAAGGTCCCCAGCGTCGATCCCAGCATGCAGTACACGATGGCCCACCTGCCGGACTTCAGCGATCCAGTGGCAGGTGACGGGATGCTCGTCGTCCCCTCTGACACCTTGGGTGGTGCGACTTGGTTCGTGGGTCAGTCCGGCAACGTCTACGTAGCCTTCCTGCCGCTGGGAACCCTGACGGAAGATTCCAACCAACCAGCTGTCAGCGACCCGCCGGCGACGATGTCTCTCTATTCAGAGGGCAGCTGGATCTATCTCCGGCTCGAGGGCTAGGAAGCCTCCTCTCACATCACGGGCGACATCACCGAGCTCGCGACGACTGCCGAGTTTGCTACGTTGGAGTATTACGCCAAGGATCTCGCCGCTTGCTACGTCTCGCTCGTGGGGACCCGCTGCGGGGTCCGGGGGTGCGGATTCGATTCTGAGGAGGTGCAAGGTACTGGGTGCCTTGCCGCTCAGTCGTTCCTGGCGAGCCCCGACGGGCTCCATCTTGATGATATCTCAGAGGCGCGGGCGGCCCAACTCAGAAAGTTGGACGCGGTTGATGCTGGCTTGACTCAGGTGCCCGCGATACCCGGCAATCCCCTCGCTCGACCACTACACCCTCGTTTGATTCGATCTTGTTTCCGTGTTGTTGCCGTTCTGTTTGCGGTTGTTTCGAGGGGTACATAGAGGAAGGGATACGCTGGCAGGAGTCACGCATTCCAGAATGCTTGTTTTTAATCATAGAAATATATTGCATTATGTTATATAATATGTTATACTCTTCAAGACAGTTGAAGAAAGGCGGTCGGAGCTTCCCAACGAAGCTCCGATCAATAGAACGGCCCAAGCGAGTGCCTCCAACACTCACAAGGGCCTAACCGCAACGCAGTAGAGCACTCTACCGCGAAGGGCTGTCGCGCATTCTAACAGCTCCAAACCGTTCCGTGCTCTCTGTATCGCATGAGGAGCACTGCTCATGAAGCTGAACGCGAAAGCCCAAGAAGGCGCAACGAGGATACTGGAGGCCCTCCAGAATCCGAAAGCTGACGCCATGGTTGACACACTTCAGTACAGACCCATAGCAAGAGCCGTCTTGAATTCGTCAGTGTGTGTCTCCAAAATGGTGAACAATGTGCCCGTGGTGGTCACGGGCGTCCATATGGGAAATGTCGGTGAAGGTGTACAATGGGTCGCACGTAGGCCCTATCGGAAATGTCGCCTTAATGGATGGAGTCAACCGTGCAACGTCCGCAAAAGCTGTTTCGAACGTTTCGAGGTGCGCTGTGCCTTGCGTTAGCCCTGCTCGCCTTTGACGCCAGCTCAAGGCCCAACATCCTCTTTATTTTCAGCGACGACCACGCGGTCAATGCCATCGGGGCATACGGTTCGCGAATTAACCGGACGCCAAACATCGACCGCCTTGCGGACGAAGGCGTCATCCTGCTCAACAATATGTGCGGGAATTCAATCTGTGGTCCGAGCCGCGCCACGATACTGACGGGCCTGCACAGCCACGCCAACGGCTTTATCCGAAACGGCAACGAGTTTAACGGCGCACAACGTACTTTTACAAAACTTCTCCAGCAAGGAGGCTATGAGACGGCGCTGATCGGGAAATGGCATCTCAAATCCGACCCGACAGGTTTTGACCATTGGGACATCCTTCCGGGTCAAGGCTCTTACTACAATCCCACCTTTATCTCCGCAAAGGGGCGCCGTCAGACCTTCGGCTACAACACCGATATCGTGACCGACCTCTCGATTCGGTGGCTGCAAGAAGAGCGCGATTCAAAGAAACCGTTCTTGCTGATGTGCCAGTTCAAAGCGCCCCATCGAAACTGGATGGCCAACCTCAAGCATCTGAATAAATATGACGGCGAGCACATCCCCGAGCCGGACAGCCTCTTCGACGACTTCGAGGGCCGTACAAGCTCCATCACGAAGAACTCGATGATGATCGGTCGCCATATGCGACTCGTGGCCGACTTGCAGCTCGACCGCCCCGATCCGAACAATGAATGGGACGTTCGAACAGCTTCCCGCCGCGGGCTCTCCCCCGAGCAAAACCGCCAATGGGATGCTGCATTTGCGCCGGAGAATGCAGCATTTTATGCGGCCAATCTCGAAGGCGACGATCTGGTTCGCTGGAAGTACCAACGCTATATCAAGAACTACCTGCGTTGCATCGCGTCGGTTGATGAAAATGTTGGGCGCATTCTGGACTATCTCGACTGGGCGGGCCTTGCGGAAAACACGCTGGTTATCTACAGTTCAGACCAAGGGTTTTACCTTGGCGAACACGGATTTTTCGACAAGCGGTGGATGTACGAAGAATCCCTGC
Source organism: uncultured Nitrospirales bacterium (assembly GCA_964401695.1). Taxonomy (GTDB): domain Bacteria; phylum Hydrogenedentota; class Hydrogenedentia; order Hydrogenedentales; genus JAPYPO01. The sequence goes on along the minus strand of CAYNZS010000010.1, from coordinate 10,650 downwards.
GCATGCCCTTCGTCGCGCGGTGGCCGGGCGCCATTCCCGCAGGCGGCAAAGTTTCCGAAATCACGCAGAACATCGATTTCGCGCCAACCTTTCTTGAAGCCGCTGGTGTCACCCCGCCCGAGGACATGCACGGGCGAAGTGCCCTGAGCCTTTTACGCGGCGGACATATTCCCGATTGGCGCGAATCCATTTATTACCACTACTACGAAAAAGGCGGCCACGGCGTCGCGCGCCACGAAGGGGTTCGCACCAACCGGTACAAACTCATCCATTTCTACGACGTCGATGAATGGGAATTCTACGACCTGGAACAAGATCCCAACGAGATGCTGAGCCGATACGGCGACCCCCAATACGCCGCATGGGTCGAGAGACTTCGGGCCGAGCTTGGCCGCCTAAAAAGCGCCTACGCGGTTCCCTAGGCGTGCCGAGTTTCGCCACCCCTGATAGAATGAAGCGTTCCCAACGACCTCCTCCGCGGAGTCCCGCTATGATCAATTATGCGAATCGCGTGCTCGCCGTTATGATTCTGACAATGATAATTGGAGCCCCGGCGAACGCTGAGAACCCAAATTTTGTCCTGATCATGGCGGACGATTTTGGCTATGCAGACATCGGGAGTTATGGTTCCCCGATTAGGACGCCAAACATCGACGCTATAGTCAGCGCGCTGACCTGGAACAACCGGTCTGCGAAAGGTCCGGCGCTGGCTACCGCTTCTTTCTTTCGCGACAAATACGCCTGGGTGGGGATCGATGTCACCCCGTTCGTGCAAGCCGAGCAACAAGGCGACGGAATCGCCTCCTTCGCCTGGCAACCAACCCAGGACGGGCCGGCGCTGGTCCTCGAGCGGGCCAAGGAGCAGGAACCCACCGGAGGCGTGCTTCGAACAGCGTTCTTACGGGCATACCTGCCTTGAGAGCCAAATTGGGATGAAGGCGCGCCCCGCCAAAGCTGTAAATAGCCTCAGCTTGTTGTTTCTATTTCTCGGAGCTTTAACTGGCAAGGCCGCCAGCACTTGAGTGGAGAATGCGGCCAACGCCTCTACATGGCGCTTGCGAAAATCGCACAACGTGCTCTTGCGCGCCGGCGCATTGCCCAGCAACCAGCGAAACTTAATATCCTCCTCGCACAGCCGCGCGACCATCACCGACGAGGTAACGCCCCGCAACAGCGCCGTTATCCAAACCCCCGCCAAAGCTGCTCGCACCACACGGGCCAGCGCATTCGCGGGCAACAACGAGTTCAACGACCCCGCGACAAACAAAGTAGTCGCACTATTATCTTCGACGAAACGTGCCATGAGAATTCTCCTGTGATTGACGACCCGTATGAATAGCATATAAAACCATATCTGTAAAAATAAAAACCTGGGACCATACTTTTGGGAAGGCCCCTAAACCAGGGAGGGGAGTTCGGTCTTCTTCTTGACGAGCGGGGTCTTGCAGAGATAGCTTGTGGCAGAGTTTGGCGGATCGTGTTGCCTTTTAGAAGGGCTGGAGCGCGTGGTATCGTTAGCGGCGTTGAATTCCGTATCGGGGTGGGAGGCCGCTTTTGTCAGTTCTTGTTCTTTTGATCGTGGGCGGCGTGGCGGGCTTGCTGATGGTGCGGCGTGGTCCGGCGTGGGGCCTAGAGTCCTTTGTTTGCCGATGGTATGCGGGCCTTTCTCTTTGCGCCGTGGTCGCTCTGGCCGTGGGGAGCTTCTCGTTGGCGGCGCTTCAACTGCTGATGTTTGTGTTGGCTGGCGCGGCGATTGGCTACGAGGTTTGGGCGTGGCGTTGCCGGGGTGAAGCGAGTGGGTTTCCGGCGCTGTCTGGCGCTCGTCTTTCTGTGTTCGAGTGGTGTTGCCTTGGAGCGATTGTGGCGGGCAACGGTATCGCATTGGTCTCTGCGCTGGCTCCGAATACGAATTGGGATGCGGGCATGGAGCATCTGGCGTTGCCTTGGGATTATGTGAATGCAGGGCGCATCTCATTTCTTGAGGGCAATGTTCATTCGGGGCATCCGCATTTGCTCCATGCGCTGTACACGTATGCGTATTTGCAGGGCGGGGAGGTGGCCGTTGGGCTGACGAACTGGGTATTCGGGCCGTTGGCGTGTTTGGCGGTTCTTGCCTTGGGGCGGCGCATTGAGGGTCGGACGTGTGGCCTCATCGCGGCTGCGCTGCTGGCCACGTCGCCTATTTATTTTGACCAGGTGGGAACGGTCTCGCTCGACGTGGCCTTTGCAGGGATCGCGATGGCGGCGGTGTTGTGTGTTCTCGCGTGGAGCGCTGAGGGGGAGGTTCACTGGCTTTGGTTGGCGGGGCTATTTGGCGGGATGTCGTTTGGAATGCGGGATACCGGCCTCCTTGTTTGTGTCTTGTGCGCGACCGGTGTGCTTGTGAACGGGCGCGGGCGTAGCATCGGCCCGGCTGTTTTCTTTTGCACGTTTGCCGCGCTGGCGGCGGGGCCCTGGATGATCCGGAGTGCGCTCGTTGTGGGGAATCCGGTCTACCCGTTCTTGAGCGGCGTGTTCGATTCGCCTGGAATGTTTGACGTTCAGACGGCATCGCTGGTCGCGCGCGAGTCGATTCGGGGAACGGGCCTGACGGACCTGCTGCTCTTTCCTTGGCAAATCGTGATGCGGCCGCAAGAATTCGACGGGTGGGTCAACTCGCCTGGCGGGCTCGTTTTGCTGCTTGGCTTGCCTGGAATGATCTTCGGTAGCGCGACGGTTCGGATGCTGGGCTTGTTTAGCGTGGCGGGCGGAATCTGGTTCTTCTACTTCGAGCCCCTGGCGCGGCCTATCCTTCCTTTCTTTTCTTCGATGATGGTGATCGCGGGTTCCGGGGCGACGCGTATTCCCCGGATGGGCCAAGCGGTGCGCGTTCTTTTGATTTTTTCTTTCGCCTATGGTTTGGCTTTGGGGGTGGGGACGGTCCATTCCAAGATCGGCGCCGCGCTCGGGCTGAAGGAACGGCGAACTTACCTGGCGGAGCGCGTGGAGCGGTATATGGCGTTTGAGTGGGCGAACGAAAATCTGCCCACCGACGCGCGCGTGCTTACGCTGGACCCGCGAACTTACTTCTTGCGCATGCCGACGTATCAGAATCTTGAAGTGTTGGGCCTGATGCAGACGTTGTCCTACGATGAACAGTTGGATTGGCTTGAGTCGCAGCGTATCGAATACTTGTTCTATCCGAGCGCATATATCGAGGGATCGGCCGTGTTCAGGATCCGGGGCTTCGATGATGTTGTGAACGTTTGGCGCATGGATCGGGAGCATTTCAGAGTTGAAACCGTCTTAATGGCTCCGGTGCCGGGAGGCGGGGACCTGGAGCGGGTCGAGATCTACGCTATCGACTATGGCGGCGATTCGGGTGACGCGAAGGATATGCCGTGACGCCGACATTGACTGTGATCATTCCGGTGTTGGGGCGCTACAATCTGTTGGGCGAAGCTCTAGATTAACTGGCGCACCAGACTTGGGATTGCTTCGACACGCTAGTGCTGGACGATGGTTCGTCCGAGGATACCGAATGTTGGGTTCGGGAGAAGATGCTTGGCGTGCGCGTTGTTCACTTGTATGAGAATCGGGGTCTCGCGGCCGCGTTGAATGACGGAATTCGCTCGCTCGAAGGTGGCGCGATCATGTTGTTAACCAGCGAAATCACCTTGGCGCCCGACTGCATCAAACGCTTGGTTGACGGGTTGAAGTCGACTGGCGCGGATGCGGCGACTCCGCTGCTTGTGGCGAAGGACGGTCCGGAGACTGTGTATTCGGCGGGGGCTGCCCAACGGGTCGATGGGCGGCCGGAACGTATTGGATTCCGGGAGCCCCGCGCGGGATTCGTTCCGCCGGTGCGGCGGTCTATCGCGCCGGATTGTTCGAGGAGGTCGGCCTTTTCGATGAGAAGTTCGTTGCGTATTTCGAGGACAGCGACTTGAGTTTCCGCATTCGGCTGGCGGGCGAGGAGACGGCGCTTGTGCCGGAAGAGGTTGCTTATTGCGATGGGGCGGCGAGTTTGGACAGGCAGTGTTGGTGGCGGACGAAGCAATGTTTCCGCAATCACGACTTGTTGGTCTTCAAGAATATGCCGATACCGCTATTCCTGAAGTATTTTCTTCCGTTTCTGCGCGAGCGGGGGCGTCAAATGGCGGGACTGGTTTCCGGGGCGAGGACGGAGTTTGGCTTGGCGTGGGCGCTGCTCTTGCTGGCGCCGACAATTGGCGGGATCGTACTGTTGGTTCACCACTGCTTGTGCGCGCGCTGAAAAATTCGGACGATGCGCAGGCTCTCGAACAGGGACTTGGAGCGGTTGTTGACTTTCCTATCGAAGCGCGAGGGATAAACGAGACAGAGAAAGACGTGTCGACTGCGTTGCTGACGAAGGGGCCGGTTGGAGTCTTACGTGGACATTTCGGTATGCTATGCAGCAATGCAACGCGTCCACGCGTTCCAATCACCGGGACCCGTCCATGCCTTTACTCGCAGCATTACCCCTCTATAGCGCCGTTGCGGCCTATCTCGCTGCCTCCGCGCTGGCCTTTGCCTATGTTCGTGGGAGCGATGCCCGTTATCTCGGATTTGGGAAACGGCTGGCCGGTATTGCGAACATGTTGCTCTTCCTCGTGTTTCTCGCGCGCTGGCACGAATACCGTTTGCTCCCATTGACCGGAATAAGCGATTCCCTCAATCTCTTTTTGATATTCGCGACTGGAATCATGGTCACCGTTCAGCGTGGCGAGGGAATGAGTCCCCTTCTGAGTTTCTACCTTCCCGCTCTGGGGCTTATCGCCCTCGTGAGCGGAGCCATCGCCCCCGCCTTTGCGAACGTTCCGCCGCGTGAGTTGCACGGCGCGCCGCTTACAATTCATGTGGGCCTCGTAACGTTTGGGTTCGCCCTCTTCTTTGTGGCCAGCTTGACCAGTGTGGTCTATGTGTTCAAGGCGCGCCATCTCAAGCAGCGGAAATCGACTGGACTCTTCCACCGGATCCCTTCGCTCGAAAGACTCGACCAGATTTTGATGCGGCTTATGGGAATGGGCTATCAATTTTTCGGCGCCGCCCTCATCTTTGGTTTCATCTGGGCCTTGGCCGACCGCGAATCAGTGCAACCGCATTGGTACATATCGAGCCATGTCGTGTTTGCCCTCGTGGTCGTTCTCTTTTTCGCGGCGCTATTTCACTTGCGGCGCTTTGGCCTTCTCCGTGGCACCAAGTTGGCCTACCTTGTCATCGGCGGGTTTCTCTTCGTATTGACTACCTACATCACCTTCGGTGTGTTGCGCGCATCCGACTATAGTTTCTTTGAGGCGGCGCTATGACTCTAGTCGTCAGCGGGCTTAGCCACCAGACCAGCGAACTCGCTCTACGCGAACGCGTGGCCTTTTCGGAAGAAGTTCTGCCTGGCGCATTGTTGCGCTTGCGCAAGCAACTCGATGGAGCCGGCGCGGTGATCGTCAGCACCTGTAACCGTTCGGAGATTTATGTTAGCCACGCGGGTGCGCCCGAAGACCTCCTCCAGGAAATCAGGAAATTCTGGCGCGATTCCCATGGACTCGAAGACGGCGAGTTCGTCGATTCGTTGTACGAATACGACCACCGCGAAGCCGTTGGCCACTTGTTCCGCGTCGCCTCAAGCCTGGACAGCCTCGTCGTGGGCGAAGGCCAAATCCTCGGACAGGTTCATGACGCCTACCAGGTAGCCCAATCCGAGCAATCCACGGACAAAGTCACCAACTCCCTCTTTCAAAGGGCCTTCGCCGTAGCGAAGCGAGTCCGCGACAAGACCGACATCGGTCTGGGGAAAGTGTCTATCAGCTCGGTCGCCGTCAACCTTGCCGCCTCAATTTTTGGCGATCTCTCGGGGAAGACTGTCCTCGTGGTGGGGTCTGGCGAGATGGGTGAGTTGACGCTCAAGAGTCTGGTAGATCAGGGCGCGGGCCACGTCATCGTGGTGAACCGAACGGTAGAGAAAGCCGCCGAACTGGCCGCGCATTACGATGGCGAATACGTCGGGCTGGCCGATCTGGGAGAGCGTCTTCACGATGCCGATATTGTTATTACATCTACCGGAGCGCCGGGGACGGTCCTTCACGAAGAAGATTTTCACGCGGCGTTGCGCCGACGCGACAACGAGCCCATGTTTGTGATCGACATCGCGATGCCGCGCGACGTGGATGCCTCCGTCAATCATTTTGACGACGTGTACCTCTACGATATCGACGACCTGCAAGAGGTCGCCGAGCAGAATATGGAAACGCGCCGCGCCGAAGTGGACCGCTGCCTCGAGATCGTCGAGGAGGGCGTCGAACAATTCTGTAAATGGCTGAGCACACTTGCCGCCGAGCCCACGATTCGGTCGCTTTCCAAAGAACTGAACGCCATTCGCGAACGAGAACTTGCCAAGACGTTGACGCGAATCGACGGTCTTACCGACAAACAACGCGATGAAATGGAATACTTGACCAAACGCATTGTAAACAACATTCTGCAGCAGCCGATGTCGCAATTGAAGCAGGAAGCCCACGAGGCGGGTTCCGCTAGCGTGTTACGCGTGGTGCGCCGCCTCTTCGGCCTGAAAGAGAGTATATGAGGAAGAAGATTGTCATCGGGTCGCGGGGAAGCCTTCTAGCCCTTACCCAAACCAACCATGTCGCGGACATGTTGAAAGAGGCTCAACCTGGCCTCGAAGTCAATGTCGAGGTAATTTCGACACGGGGCGACCGCATCCAAGACAAGCCCCTCGCCGAAATCGGAGGCAAGGGCCTGTTTACCGAAGAACTCGAAGCCGTCCTGCGCGACGGCGCCATCGACCTCGCGGTACACAGCCTCAAAGACCTCCCCACCGACAACCCCGAGGGCCTCGCCGTCTGGGCTACGCCGAAACGGGTCACGCCCAACGACGCCTTGGTCTGTGCAAAATGGAAGTCGCTTGATGCATTGCCCAGCGACGCGGCGGTTGGCACCTCAAGCCTGCGCCGCAAAGCCCAATTGCTAGCCGTGAAGCCCGAACTCGAGATCGTCGATCTGCGCGGCAACATCGACACCAGGATGAGACGTGTCACCGATGGCGACATCGACGCCGCCATCCTCGCCTGCGCTGGAATCGAACGGATCGGACGCGGCGAGGCGATTACGGAAGTTCTTCCGCCTGAGATCATGCTTCCTGCGTGTGGACAGGGCGCGCTTGGGATTCAATGTCGAGCGGAGGACCCAGAGGTGCGCGCGCTTCTCGAAAGAATTCACCACCCTGCCAGCGCGGCCGAAGTTGCCGCCGAACGCTCCTTCCTCAATCACCTGGGTAGTGGTTGTCAAGTACCTATCGGAGCGCTCGCCGTTGTTTCAGAAGAACGCCTCAGTATGCGTGGATGCGTATGCAGCCTTGACGGCGCCCGGATTATTCACGTCGAGATAGAAGGCGGCCTCGAAGAAGCGGAGGTCCTGGGGCGCGACGCGGCGCTTGAGGTCATTGAAAATGGCGCGGACAAGATTATCGCAAGTATATAAGGGCCAAATGACGACAAGCGCCCCCAATACGCAACCTTTGGCGGGGAAGAAAATAGTCGTAACGCGCACCCGTGCGCAAGCCGGCAAACTGGCCGAACACCTTCAAGCCCAAGGCGCGCAGATCATCGAATTCCCCACCATCGAGATCCGGCCGCCAGAAGAACCGTTGCAACTGGCCAATCTCGATGGCTACGACTGGGTTCTCTTCACGAGCGTTAACGCTGTCGAATACTTCGCGCAAGGGCTCGAAGCCATTGCCCGTTCCATCCGCGAAATCGAAGGGGCGTCCATTTGCGCCGTAGGCCCCGCCACCAAGAAATCCATTGAGGCATTGGGGCTCAGCGTGGGTTTGGTTCCGAAAAAGTTCAGAGCCGACTCGATCGCCGAGGCCTTCCAAGAATCCGGAATCTCCGCAAACTCCCTACGCGGTAAGAAGATGCTACTTCCTTGCGGAGATCTCGCTGGGGATTCGCTTCCTGACGCCCTGCGGTCGCTAGGCGCGGAAGTCGCCGAACCGGTCGTGTACCGCAACGTGAAGCCAGACATCAGTCCGGCGGATATCCGGATCCTCATCGAATCTCACCCCGATTGGGTTGTCTTCACCAGCGCATCCACCGCAAGAAATTTCTCCGGGATCCTGGGGCGGCACAATCTTGCCGAACTGGGGCAAGACATTCGCTACGCCTCGATAGGCCCGATGGCTACCGAAGCCGCTCGCGACGCCGGAATCGATGTCGCCGTTGAAGCGACTCGCCACGACGTACCAGGGCTCGTCGAAGCTATCGTCAACTGCCTGGGCTTCCAGCCCTGAACCGGGTATACAAGTCTCTCGTTCCCACAGTCCTCCGTGGGAATGCATAAGGGTTTTCTCTCGCCTCGAGCCGCCAGCCTTCTTCTTGGCGTCTTTGGTTTCGGACTTTCTTTTCCCGATTTCCCGCGAAGCGGGTCAGTTCCCGCAACCGCCACTAACTCCTCGTTAGGCCTCCGGCTCTGCCGTGGTTACTGACGCATTCCGCTTTCAACAAGTTTGAAGGTGCCACCCGACTGGACTAGAATTCCCTCTCATCAAATTCGGTTCAGTCCCACGCAACGCGATAGGAGGCATCATGCCATTCCCCATCACCCGAATGAGGCGCCTGCGCCGCAACGAAACCCTGCGCCGAATGGTCCGCGAGACCGCCGTCACCGTAGACGATCTCATCATGCCCTTCTTCGTGCGCCCTGGGAAGGGTATCAAGAAGGAAATCGTATCCATGCCCGGCAACTACCAGTGGTCGCCCGACACGCTGGCCGAAGAGGTCAAGGAAATCGAAGACTTGGGCGTCCCAGCCATCATTCTCTTCGGCATCCCCGACGAGAAGGACGCCGAGGGCTCGCAAGCTTACGCCCCGGACGGAGTCGTATGCCAGACCATCGAGTTGGTCAAGAGGGCCTGCCCATCCCTGTGCGTCATCACCGACGTATGCATGTGCGAATACACCGACCACGGCCACTGCGGCATCATCGCAGAGAACCGGGACGGCAACCTTGATGTGGATAACGATCTGACGCTCAAGGCGCTCGTCCGCGAATCCATTGCTCACCTAAACGCCGGGGCCGACATGGTCGCGCCGTCGGACATGATGGATGGCCGAATCGGCGAAATCCGCATGGCCCTCGACGATGAAGGCTACAGCGACGTACCCATCATGGCCTATAGCGCAAAATTCGCGTCCGCGTTCTATGGCCCCTTCCGCGACGCCGCTGAATCGCCGCCACAATTCGGCGACCGCTCGTCCTATCAGATGGACCCGTCGAACCTCAGGGAAGCCATGCGCGAAATCGAGGAGGATATAGACGAGGGTGCGGATATTGTCATGGTCAAGCCGGCGCTCCCCTATCTCGACGTCATCCGCTGGGCCGCCGACAACGTGGACTTGCCCATCGCGGCGTACAATGTGTCAGGCGAATTCGCGATGATCAAAGCGGCGGCGGCGAACGGCTGGATCGAGGAGAAACGCGCGGCTATGGAATCGCTGCTCAGCATCAAGCGCGCGGGTGCAGACCTCATTCTGACGTACTGGACAAAAGACATGGCGAAGTGGCTAAGCTAAGCAGGGCAGACTCGACGAGAAAAGGAAGGCGTTCGGAGAAAGAACCGAACTCACCGCGGAGATGTTCTTGCGTGGGTGGCATGGCCTTGAACGCGCCATTTTGAAACTGGGAGATGGCGAGAATCAATGTGTCGACGCGTACACAATGATATTGAGAGACATTGCGTAGGCCTGCGTCGAGAACTTCTCGAAGAACTTGAGATCCTCGCCTTCCCGTTCCCAGCCATCGCCAAGGTCGCAGTTGTGCGTGGCGACGGCGAGTAAGTGGCGGTCTTCATCGAATAGACCGCGAAAATTCACCCGGTCCACGCCGGCGATTCCCCCCGTCGGTCTGCGGTGTCCTCCGTCGCTAAACGGAGAATCGCAAGTCGTCCGATACGTGTCCCAGAAAACCTTCGCGGGTACCTGCGGACAGGCCTCGAGCGGGAAGACCATATTTAGGATGGGATGACCCGTAGGGATAGGCTCCTATTTCAGCCTCGGATACGCCCGCGCCATCTGTACCGCGAAATTATCCCATTCCCCATCGCCCCAGAAGTCGTCCAGCCAGAGAAATTCGCCACGTTCCAGATACGTGCGAAGGGCGGCTGCCTCCTCCTTCGACAAGTACCGCCACCCCACGTCGCACATATAGATAAATGGATACTTCGTCAGCGTTTCATCGGTCAGGCGCAAATGAATGGGCTGGGGATTGACTCTGATCGTGCTCAACTCTTCGATCCGATAAAGCAGGTTGCGTTCCGCCTCCGGATAGTCCGTTTCCCAGCGGTGCCAAAACCGGCCCTCGAACTTGTAATACGCTTCGCCGTACCCGCCGGCGCTGTCATACGCGACCCGTACAAACGTGAAACGCCCAGGCTCCTCGATATTTGGCCTTAGGCGAAACGCTTCAAACTCCGGCGCGTCGGCGAACAGGAGAGTAACCGCGGCGGCCGTCAACGCGAGTGTCGAGCTGAGCATAGGCACACACTCCGTATTGCACACGCAGAATTGTCGGATATTTCCAATCGCTAGAGCGTTTTAAGAAATTATAGATACGAAGCGGCACCAAAAAATCCTCGCG
>CAYNZS010000009.1:0-35983 GCA_964401695.1 uncultured Nitrospirales bacterium | reverse complement strand
GGCTTCGAATAAGTCTCGACATAGCAACCTTCTCCACCGTCTCGCTACGAAAACCAGTGAGATAACCGGGTTAGAATGAATTTCACTTTCCCCTTCTTTTCGAACGTTTCCAAGCTCTTGCGAAAAGCTCCCCTCGCTATTGCCATGAGCCTGTCGGGACAGGGATCAATGACCACTAGTCTGTGTCTATTGGCCCAGACCCAATCCAGGATCCTTGCGTTCACGCCCTTGTCACCAAACCCATAGCCGCAAACGACCAATTTATCTGCATCGCGGAGATTGAAATACAGCGAAGCCTGCATGTAGGCGAATATCCCAAGCTGATATTGAAGCATCTTGTTGAATGTTCCCATGAGTAGCAGCAGTCTCGGCGAATCTGCGGCCACTTCCTTGCCCTGGCCGATCTTACAGTGTTGGTGGTCTTCTTGGATTGGCATCGACAAGTAATGCGTTCATTCGACGGGTTCGCGCATCTTGATGGATTCGACCATTCCCATTTCAGAATTGTATTTCACTATCTTGTACACGCGCATTCACTTCGAACCCAGCGTGGCTGAGATGGAGGAAAGACCCACCGATCGGTCAAATCCGAGAGTGATGTACCAGGCGTTGCCATCGTCGCCCAATTCGACATCTTCCAGCTTGAGGTCGTGGAATTCTTCACCGAAGAACGCTTGCTTGAGCTCGGCAACGGCCATTTTCACTGCTGACTGAACTTCCATCTCTTTGATGTCTCCAACCCGTATAGACAGTGAATTATGGCACAGGATAGGTCGTCCTTCGTCCGTTCAACGTGAAACTGGAAACGATCTTGAGTCCGCGTAAATGGATAGGTAAACGCCCTCGCTCCCCTGTGAGGCTTGCGACAGCAGTGTATGGCGCACCAGCTTCTCCGAGTGGCTACCGATGACGCCGTCTCCCCTCGGGGCTACTCGTCTTCGGGGGGGAGCTTCACCTCGAGGTGGAGTTCGTTCAACTGTTTCTCGTTAGCTAGGTTGGGCGCGCCCATGAGCAGATCTTGGGCCTTTTGATTCATGGGGAAGGAGATGACTTCGCGAATGTTCGGCTCGTCGGCCAGTAGCATCACGATGCGGTCGACGCCGGGCGCGATACCTCCGTGAGGCGGGGCGCCGTAGTGGAAGGCTTTCCACAATGCGGGGAATTGAGTCTTGACGGTTTCCTCGTCATAGCCGGCGATCTCGAAGGCTTTGAGCATGACGTCAGGCCGGTGATTCCGGATCGCGCCGGAGGATAGCTCGACGCCATTGCAGACGATGTCGTACTGATAAGCGAAGACATCTAGGGGATCTTCGTTTTCGAGGGCGTCAATGCCGCCTTGCGGCATCGAAAAGGGGTTGTGGGAAAAGTCGATCTTCTGATGCTCTTCATTGTATTCGAACATGGGGAAATCGACAATCCAACAAAACGCCACAAGACTGGGATCGATGAGTTCGAGCGTTTGACCGAAGTACGTGCGAACCTTTCCGAGCAGCTGGTTCGTCGAGTCCGTGTCGCCCGCGCCAAAGAACAGGGCGTCACCATCTTCCACGCCGGCGCACCGAACCATTTCGCTTTTCTCCGCCTCGCTCAGAAACTTGACGACGGGCCCCTTCATCTCGCCATCGCGCAGAGCGATCCACGCGAGCCCCTTGGCGCCTTCGGACTTAGCGAAGGCTTCCACGTCATCGAAGAACTTGCGCGGCTTCGACGCGACGCCCTTCACCGGAAGGATTTTGACAGACCCACCGGATTGGACCGCGCCGCTGAAAACCTTGAATTCGCATTCGCGGAACACATCGGTGAGGTCGACGATCTCCAAGCCGAACCGGAGATCGGGCTTGTCCGTCCCGTACTTGTCCATGCATTCGCGATAGGGAAGGCGCGGAAAGGGGTTGGCGATCACCGTTTTCGAGGACAGTTCTTCGAAGAGCTTCACCATGAGTTGCTCAAGCAATACGAAGAGGTCGTCTTGCTTGATGTAAGACATCTCGAGGTCAAGCTGGTAAAACTCGCCTGGGCTCCGGTCGGCGCGGGAATCCTCGTCGCGAAAACACGGAGCGATCTGGAAATACTTGTCGAACCCCGAAACCATGAGAAGCTGCTTGAACTGTTGGGGCGCTTGGGGCAGGGCATAGAACTTACCGGGATAATGGCGGCTGGGCACCAAGTAGTCCCGCGCCCCCTCCGGGGACGAACTCGTGAGGATGGGCGTTTGGAATTCCGTAAACCCTTGCGTAGAGAGAAACGCGCGCATCAGTTGGATGGTCTTCGATCGGAGCAGGATATTCTCGTGCAAGCGTTCGCGGCGCAAATCGAGAAAGCGGTATTCGAGGCGTGTTTCCTCGGGGCAATCGCTCTCCTGGTTCACCGGAAAGGGAAGCACCTCGGACTGCGACTCGACAACGAACTCGTTCGCGACTATCTCGATTTCGCCCGTCTTCATGTTTGGATTAATCGTGTCCTGGCTGCGCCGAACGACTTCGCCGGTAACCGTGGCTACGCACTCGTTGCGCAGATGTTCGGCTACGGAAAAGAAGTCCTTGTCGGGATTGACGACAATCTGGGTCAGGCCGTAGTGATCGCGCAAATCGATAAAAATAACGCCGCCGTGGTCGCGCCGCCGGTGAACCCAGCCCGAAAGCCGGACGGACGCGCCGGTGTCGCCGCCGCGCAGTTCTTCGCAGGTGTGCGTTCTATAGGGGTGCATCAAGTTCTCCAATAGGGTGTCACTTGGGCCCGGTGGAAGGAGGAGACGCTCAAGTCCCGATAGGTTTCAGGTGCGACGGAACGGGCCAGCCGTCGCCGCCACGCTTTCGAATCCGCACACAGGCGAGCCGTGCGGAATCTTCGCGCGGAAAACCGCAGTATACTAAACGCGCACGGCCACATTGTCAAATCGAGCGGGCGTTTTCGAGTCTGTTCGGACTCAACGAAGCGGAGCGCGCAGCCCAAGCCACGCGCCCCGGATGTATAGACTCAAACGCTACTTCGCCTTGAGCAATGCCAATATCGCGTTCGCGGCCCTTTCGGTAAACTCGACGGCTTCCTTCGTGAATTCGCGCCACGTCATGAACGCGGCAGCTCCAGCGCCCAGCAAGGCCGCTACGGCCGCGAACAGGGGCAAAGCAACTTCCTCTTCACTACGCGATTCCTTCCGGCATTGCCGGATCCGCGCAACTGCTATTCGGCTGCAGCGTCGTCGGCGGCCTCTTCGACCGGCGCTTCTTCGGTGCTACCTCCATCGTCCGCGGGCGCGCAACCGGTGAGCGCCGGAGCGTACGCCAATGCCACGATTGCCAGTACTCGGGTGATCCACTTTACGGCCATGTCTTCCTCCTCCTGAACTATTCGCTAAATCGCAGCCAATCTGCGTATTAACGTGCTATTGAGTAACGTCAGTTGCTGCCGGAGCCGCCAGAACCATCAGGAACGCCGCTCGACGACGCGCCACTGTCCTTCTCGGCGGGAGAGCATCCTGTCAGAGACACGACTGGCAGCATTGCCAATACGGCCAAGGTTCCGGCGAGAATCTTCCTGAACAGAATCCCGCTCCTTTCTTCCCGTCGCTCCGACTTCACTCCGATTGCCCGCGATTGGAGACGACTTGTCACCTTCAGATGAAACCAATCTACCACAAAACCGATTTGTGTGCCAGGCCCGTCCTCTACCCGGCTGCACACCGTCCCGAAGCGCACTCTCGGGCACTTTCGGCGAGGAAGGATTCTCCGATGTCCACACCGTCTCGCTACGAAAACCGGTGAGATAACCGAGCTAGTCGTTCACCGTGATGCACACTTTCCCGAAGTGGCTGCCGCTCTCGACATGTTTGAGCGCTTCCTGCGCCTCGCTCCAGCCGAAAGCCTTGTCCACGACCGGCCTCATCTGGTGCGCCTCGATGGCGCGATTCATATCCTCGAAGCAATCGCGCGGGCCAACGAACACGCCCTGAATGCGAATGTCGCCCATCAGCACAGACGTCAAGTTCAGCTTATTCTGCATCCCGGCCAGGATTCCCACCAAGCTAATGTGCCCCCCGACTCGGACCGAACGTATCGACTGGTCAAGCGTGCCGACTCCGCCCACTTCGACGATGTGGTCGACGCCTTCGCCACCCGTGATATTCCGGACTTCCTTCGACCATTTCTCGATGGTCTTGTAGTTGATCGTGTGGTCCGCTCCGAGCGATTTGGCCCGCTCCAACTTCTCGTCGCTACTCGAGGTAATGATTACCTTGGCCCCTGCTATCTTCGCCAATTGCAGAGTCGAAATCGAAACCCCACCGGTGCCGAGCGCGAGAACCGTGTCGCCCGGCTGCACATAGCCATGGCGCCACATGCAACTCCACGCGGTCAGGGGCGCGCATGGAAGCGTAGATGCTTCGGTATCCGAGAGATGTCCAGGCACTTTCACGACGCCATCTTCGCTCAGGGCAACATATTCAGCCAACATCCCGTCGAGAGGGCTTCCGAGAGAGGTGCCCGCCGTGTTCTGCCGTGTCGGCTTGCCGCCGATCCAGCCCTGGAAGAAACACCCGGCCACCCGGTCGCCAACGGCAACGCGGGTCGCGCCATCGCCCACGGAAACGACCTCGCCCGCGCCGTCCGAAAAGGGGATGAGGGGCAATGGCTGCTTTGGGTTGTATTGGCCCTTGACCATGAGCAGGTCGCGGTAATTTATGGCGGCCGACTTGACCTTGACAACAACCTGCCCCGGCCCCGCAACCGGGTCCGGCCTCTCGGCGACCTTCAAGTTTTCGATGCCAAAGGAGCCCTGGATTTCATAAACGTTCATGGTCGTTCCTTCCTATTCGAAGAAGTTTCTCTGTAGCTTGAATATCTCGCTCGCGGCAAACCGGCCGCGAGGAAGTATGCAGTATATCCGACCGCTGCCCCTCCTATCCATGGTAAGATCCGTCGTTGACGAATGCATAGGGATACGGGTCAACGAATAGATGTCTACAGAACAATCGACAGCGCAAGAACCGTTCAACACGCTCGTCGTCCTGGGTCCTACCGCCTCCGGCAAGACGGCCCTCGGCGTCTACCTCGCCCGTTGCCTCGGCGGCGAAATCCTTTCCGCCGACTCGCGACAGGTTTATCGCGAATTGATCGTCGGTTCGGGCAAAGATCTGCATGAGTACGGAGAGGGCGGCGCCCCAGTCCCGTACCACCTTATCGATGTGGTGGGACTCGATGTCGAGTTCAATGTGTTCGAGTATCAGCGCCGGTTCTTCGAGGTATTCGAGAGCCTTCGAGAAAAGGAGGCGCTGCCCGTAGTAGTCGGCGGAACGGGCCTCTACCTCGAATCCGTGCTCAAAGGCCACCGCATGGTCGAGGCGCCGGAGGATGCAGCGCTCCGCTCCGAGTTAGCCGACGAGAGCACGGAGACGCTGACCGCGCGGCTGCGCAGTCTCAAGCCCGCCCTTCACAATATAACGGACACGGATGACCGCGGCCGGCTCATCCGCGCCATCGAAATCGCGGTTTACGCGGAAACGCACGAGCCTCCTCCCGCTCCGCCTGTCCACGCCTTAGTCCTGGGCCTTCGCTGGCCGCGCCCTGAGTTGCACGAACGGATCGGTCGTCGGCTGAAGGCGCGGCTCGACCACGGCATGGTGGAAGAAGTCGAGGCGCTGCTCGACGCGGGGGTTTCGCCAGGGCGCCTGCGCCTTCTGGGATTGGAATACCGCTTTCTGACCGATTACGTCGAAGGCCGCATCAAGAATCGCAACGACTTGTACCAAAAGCTCCGTGCCGCCATCGTGGCCTTCGCGAAACGCCAGGAGACCTGGTTTCGGCGGATGGAGCGCAAGGGAACGGCGATAGCATGGATCGACCGTGGCAATCCAGAGGAGGCGCGCGGGGCGGTCGAACGGGCGCTGCGCAGCGTATGAGCGGGCGCGGCCAAAGAGTCCTTCGGAGCCTGGAACGATACTTAACCAAACGGGCGAATTTGGATCGCCGGCCCCTCGTTTCTGACAGCACCGAAAACATCGAACATGCCGTTGTCATCCCCGCCCTCGCCGAAGGCAACACGATAGAGACGACGCTCGAAGCGCTCGCGGCAAACGATGAAGGGCAACTCGCGAAGACGTTGATCGTCGTCGTCGTCAATAATCGAAAAGAGCCACACGCATCGCCCGAGCATATCGCCGACAACGCGGAAACTCTGGGCTATCTGGATACCGTGCGCGGCGTCAACACGCCGCTGAGACTCGCCTATATCGACGCTTCCACGCCGGGAAACGAATTGGCGCAAAAGGAAGGCGTAGGCACGGCGCGGAAAATCGGCATGGATTGGGCCGTCCACACGCTGCTGCAAAACGGCTCACTGAGCGGCGGGATTCATTGCCTGGACGGCGACACGTCCGTTGAACGCAACTACCTGAAGACGCTTGCGGACCACTACCGAAGCAACGATGCTCGTGCCGCGGTAGTCCCATTCGCGCATCCTTTCACGGGCGCGCCCCAAGGCGACGCGGCCATCGTGTGCTACGAGATCTTCCTGAGATATCACATTCTCGGCTTAAGATTTGCCGCGTCGCCCTACGCGTTTCACACAGTAGGCTCGGCAATGTCCTGTCCCGTCGAGGCCTACTGTGCCGTCTCAGGCATGAACAAACGCCGCGCCGGAGAAGATTTCTATTTCCTCGAGAAACTCGCGAAGACGCGAGGCGTCGCTTCGCTCACGGGTACGACAGTCCACCCCTCGCCAAGGCCAAGTTGGCGCGTACCCTTCGGAACGGGCCAACGCGTCCGGCGCTATCTCGATGGAGGACAGGAGGAGTATCTTCTCTACGACCCAAACGCCTACCGTATTCTTCGCGACTGGTTGCGATTATTGGATGTGGGTTCGGAGAAGAGCGGCAGCGAGGTGACGAGAAAAGCCGAAGAAATCGAGCCGGAACTTTGCCGCTTTTTGGGGCGGGAAGGATTCGAGAAGGCCTGGGACCGCATCCGCGGCCAAGCGCCGAACGAGTTGGGCCAGCGAGAACAGATCCATCGTTGGTTCGACGCGTTCCGGTCGCTAAAACTCATCCACCATCTACGCGACAACGGGTTTCCGTTGACCGACATGTTCGAAGCGCTATTCGATCTGATGGAATGCGTGGGCGAAGATACTGCGCGGTGGCGCGGCGCCAATCTCCGCGAGGATTTGGAGAAGCAAAAGGAAATCCTATGGCGGTTGCGGGAATTGGATTCGACGTCTTCGGTCTTCTAGCCCGGAGATCTTCCAACGCGGGGTAGGGGAACCAACGCGCGCGCTCCGATGACATCCCCCTTGACCCCCTTCAAAGGGGGACTTTCGTTTCTCGAACATCATATACAGTCTCCTTTGAAGGGGGTCAAGGGGATGCCGCGGTTTGCTTCTTCCTGGCCTCTCCAAAAAAACACTTGAGATCTCATAGCTTCTTGCTGTCCAGAAGCACGAAGGTGTGGCGCTGTCAAGAAAGTCATCATCAAACCCGCCCCAAAAGGTTGATGGCGACACCAACCAAAATCGAATCCGCGTTGATTCACCGATCAACCTTGACTTACCCTAAGCAGCCGAACCCCGAATCTCCCTACCGACCCGAGGTCACCTATTGCCCCAGAGCTTCGCACCCATTCGCAGTTTCTTGCGCAGACAGGACTGGGGCACCCTATACGTTTTCTCGGCCATCCTGCTGTTCTTCCTGATTTCGGGGACCTGTGGACTGTTGTATCAAGTGGTCTGGACACGCAAACTGGTCCTCCTCTTCGGCACGGCCTCCTATGCGGTCAGCACGGTACTATCCATCTTCTTCCTGGGTCTGGGCCTTGGCAGCCTCTGGGGCGGACGCCTCGCGGACGGCTCGAAGCGGCCGCTCTTCCTATACGGGATCATGGAAATCGCCATAGGGATGTGGGCAATCCTCTTCATCCTCTTCATCGATACCGGCGAGGCGGCAACCGTCTCCATTCTCAGCGCGGTAGACTCCTCAAGGACGCTATCCATCGCGGCGCGCGGCCTGCTTGCGGGGGTATTCCTTCTTCTACCCGTCACACTCATGGGCGCGACCCTCCCCTTGTTGTCCAAATGCGTAACACGCGGCAACCGCGTACGGGGCATGCCCATCAGCGCCCTCTATAGCCTCAACACCTTCGGGGCAATGGCAGGCTGCGCTGGAACCGGGTTCATCTTGATCGCGCGATTCGGCTACACGCGAACCACGTTTATCGGTGCAGCCCTGAATGTTCTGGTGGGAATCCTGGCGATGGGGTTAAGCCGTAAGACCACAATCGCCGCGCCCCCTTCGCCCACTGCCTCCACATCCAAGACGCCCGGTGTCGCGGGGATGGCGCAATCCCCACGCGTCGCGCGACTGGTAGTACTCGCTTTTGCCGTATCCGGCTTCTGCTCTATCGCCTTGGAAGTACTGTGGACGCGCCTGCTAGCCATCGTCTTCTCCGGAACCACCTACGCGTTCACAACCATGCTCGCCACCATCCTATGCGGCATCGCGTTAGGGAGCACCGTGGCGGCGGCCTTCATCGACCGCATCAAGCGCCCCGTTCTATTCTTCGGTCTCACGCAAGGCCTCACGGCCGCATCATGCCTGTTCATGCTGCACTCCTTTCCGTTCCTGCCCGAACGCCTCGCCGAATTCCAGAAGACCGCCGGCTATGACTGGAACGAGCTGGTCCTCTGGAAATTTCTGCTTTGCTTCGCCGTGCTCTTCCCCCCGACATTCTTCTTCGGCATGTCCTTTCCCGCCGCCGTGCGCGCCTACACGGGGCCGCTTCAGAACGTGGGCCGCGACGTAGGGAAGCTGTACACCGCAAACACCTTCGGCGGAGTCGCAGGCGCCCTGGCCGGAGGCTTCCTGATTCTCCCGATGCTTGGCGCCCACTGGGGCATCGTCCTCCTGTCGCTTCTCCTCGGGGCCATGGGTTGGATCCTGGCCGTAGCGTGTCCCACGCCCAGGGACGCTTTCACGGCCCTCTACGCCGTAGCGATTCCGGCTTCGATAGCGCTTCTCCTGGCGATACTCCCAGGAGACGTCAGTCTGGCCATGAACCACTGGTTCCTTCCCGACGACCACGAGATGATCCACCACAGCGAAGGCACCGAAGGGACGGTCGTCGTCTCTTCACCGAAGGACGGCGCCAACGGCACAGGCCGCTACCTGTGGATCAACGCAGTTCAAGCGACGGCGAGCATCGACAAGGGCTTGAAGATGAACCGCTTCCAGGGCGTACTCCCGTTCCTGTTCGACCGAGACCCGAGACGGGCACTCTTCATGTGTTTCGGTTCAGGAGTGACAGCCGGGACCTTGGCCCTCTCGCCCTTCGAGCGAATAGACGCCGTGGAAATCTCCGAGGATGTTCTCGAAGCCGCGCCGCTGTTCGAGGCCGACAATTTCGCCGTAATCGACAACCCCAAATTGCGTTTCATCATAGACGATGGCCGTAACTATCTACTGACCTCGAAAGAACACTACGACCTCATTTCCTTCGAGCCCATGCCACTGGCCCTCGCCGGAGTCTCCACCTTCTACACCCGGGAATACTACGAACTGTGCCGGAAACGCCTCGCGCGCCGCGGCATGGTGTCGCAATGGGTTCCCATTCACAGCCTGAACATGGAAATCGTACGTTCCATGGTGGCCACCTTCGTGTCCGTCTTCCCAGAGTGCACCGCGTGGTTCATCAACTCCGATCTCTTCCTCATCGGTTCCGAAGAGCCGCTTTCCATCGATTACCGGCTTATCGAGCAACGCCTCGAAGACACTCCCGAATTGCTGGCCGGCCTCGAGGAGGTCTACCTCGGAGACGTGCCCGAACTCCTGGCCTCCTTCATCATGGGGAAAAAGAAATTGGCCGGGCTCTCCGCAGGCACGCCCATCATGACCGACGACCGGCCCTGGGCCGAATTCGCCGCGCCGAAACTGATCTACTCCGCCGACGTAGCCGAGGCCCTCGAAGAGTTAGGACCCTATCGAGAGAATGCCTTGCCGTTGTTGGCCCCCTCGACCGACCCAGATTTGATCGAAGTCATCGAACGCCGCGCCACGGCCCATAGCCGGGACTTCGAGGCCCTCAAGGCCTACTACGGCGGCATGATCCTGTCCAATCCCGAAGAGGGATTCCTAGAATCATTAGAGATCGACCCCGGCGATCTGAACGCGAAGTACTACCTCTCGCAGATCTACTACCAGAAAGGACTCGCGCATGTCGGTTGGGAGGATTACGAAGAAGCCGAGGACTCCTTCGCCAAAGCGCTCGAGCACAGTCCGAACCGCCTCGACGCCCTCCTCGGCATGGCCGACGCATACCAGGCCTGGCAAAAGCCCGAAGACGCGTCGGCATTCTACCGCCTCTACCTCAAGCAAGGCGGCGCCGCAACCCGAGCCCGAGACCGCGCAACCCAAAAATCCGCCCCCTAAACAAATAGCGGCGCGGCGTCGCACACTCGCAAGCGCAGCGAGGCACGAGCGGAGACGTGCCTGTCCCTCTTCTTGCGGCAGGAATCCGCTAAAACAACGCTCCCTGGCCCTCCTTAGGCGGTGTGAGGCCGACATGTTTGTAGGCCAGCGGTGTGGCGACGCGCCCTTGCTGGGTGCGTTTCATGAACCCGATTTGGATGAGGTAGGGTTCGTGGACTTCCTCGAGGGTTTGGCGTTCTTCGCCGATGGCCACGGCCAACGAAGCAAGGCCGACGGGCCCTCCGCCAAACTTCTCCATGATCGTCAGCAGGATGGCCTTGTCCATATCGTCCAGGCCCAGGCTGTCGATTCCGAGCATATCCAACGCCTTATTCGCGGACGATTGGTTGATCGTGCCATTGCCCTTGACCTGCGCGTAATCCCGCGCCCGGCGCAGGAGGCGGTTGGCGATACGTGCCGTACCGCGCGAACGCGACGCAATTTCGAGCGCTCCATCGACATCAGTCGGCACATCCAATATGCGGGCGGACCGCAGGATGATGGTCTCGAGTTCCTCGGGACTGTAGAAGTCGAAGCGGCAGGTATCGCCGAAGCGCGCGCGCAGGGGCGGAGTGAGAAGTCCCGAGCGGGTGGTCGCTCCGATGAGGGTGAAGGGTTTGAGCCCGATCTTCATCGAACGGGCTGTGGGGCCCTTGCCGAGCAGAATGTCCACCTCGAAGTCCTCCATCGCCGAATAGAGAGTTTCTTCTACTGCGTGGTTGAGGCGGTGGATTTCGTCGATAAAGAAGATGTCGAACTCCTCGAGGCTGGTGAGAATCGACGAGAGGTCCACCTGTCGCTCGATGACGGGTCCCGAAGTGGACTTGATGTCGACGCCCATCTCGGCGGCGAGGATTTGCGCGAGTGTAGTTTTGCCGAGCCCAGGGGGGCCGGATAAGAGAATATGGTCCAACGGTTCGCCCCGCTGCTTCGCGGCGGCGATGGATATGGCCAGTTTTTCTTTGATGGGCCCCTGCCCTGGAAAATCCTCGAAGTGCTGAGGTCGAATCCGATCATCGAACTGACGGTCATCCTCCGCTGGCCCGGGATCGATCGCTTCGTTGTCAGACATGGACCGTCCCCGGCAAACGCAGGCGCCAGATCACGGGCTAACCCCCCATCCGTGGAAAGGCGCGTCGTTCCGACCGCCGAGCCGAATGATGTCCTCGGCCCATTGGTCGAGTATTTCCAGAGTCAGCGTCATCTTCTTCGTGTTTCCCTTGACAATCCATTCGCCTTCGAAATGCTTCCTGGGTTCGATGGTGGCTTCATAGCCCATCTCGGCCTTGAGCACCTCTTTCAGCGCCGAGGCCTGGCTGTGATCGGCGAGACAGTAGCGGAAATCGAGGGCGCTCTGTTGCCCGTTCTTGACCCCGTGCCCGAGGAAGGCCTTCCACGTGAGGCGGTTCATTTCCAACTGCTCCTCAACCATGGATTCGATTTCGCGCTCGGTCATGTTGCTCGAAAGGACTCCTTATTATCTGTTTGCCCGCGCCGGCGTCAGACCTTGGCCAACGACTGCAACGCCATTCGCACGAGCTCTTCATCGGAAGCGTCTTTGTCTGATTTCTTCCTCGCCCGCAAGGCCGCCCGCTTCGCTTCCGCAGGAGTGCAGCCCAACGCGAGGAGCGCCGCCACGACGTCGTCATCATCTACGTTGTCTGCATTCGCGGATTCACCCAGGATGGCATCGAGTTCCGCGTCTTGCCCTAGTTTAGCTTTCATCTCGAGGATGAGGCGTTGCGCCGTCTTTTTGCCAACGCCGGAAACCTTCGTAAATGCCGTCACGTCGCTCTGGCGAACCGCGTTGCCGAACGCGGAGGGGGGCATCTGCGAAAGTATGGACAGGGCCACCTTCGGCCCGATGCCAGAGACGCTGAGCAGCATGGTAAATAGCGTCTTCTGTTCCTCTTGGAGGAAGCCGAATATCTGGAACGCGTCCTCGCGGATGTGGCAATAGGTCAGAAGGGTTGCCTCAGAATCGAGGGCGAGCTTGGCGTGGACCGAGCCTGGAACAAAAACGAGGTAGCCGACGCCGTTCACGTCGAGCTGGATATGATCGAGCGGCTTCGCGGCTACTCTTCCTCTTAGGAATGCAAACATCGTTAGCTATGCGTACCTTGTCTCCAACCCATGCCTTACCCGGTTAGCATACCGGTAACGATGGAGAAATTCGAGCCAGAACTATCGCCCGGTTGGGTCGGCGGCTTGGACGACGACGCCCGGTTCGTCTGATTTCGGTCCCTTCGGGCCGATATCAACATATCGCAGCCTCCCGTCGATGGCAGCGGGTGTGACCCGCATGACGGTGTTTCCCCAGGGCACGGCAATCTCCTCCGACCCATTCTCTCGGTGCCAATGTCCGAAGACCAGGAAGTCAAGGGGCGTCTCGACGAATAGGATAAGTTGCGCGAGGATCCCCATACTGGGCTCGTAGCGGTGGGTAAACCCGATGGACCAGCGGCTGGCCTTGATCGAGCGGCGCAGCCGTTGGAGCTCCGCCTCTTCCGTCCGCAAGCCGTCCGCCACAACGTAGTCCTTGCTGTCGAAGGCAAGGTAGCCGTCGGGGCCGAAGCGAAACGCGTAACTCACTTTGCCGAAATACGCCTCGTAGTTGCGTCCTTGGCGGTCGTGATCTCCCGCGCAAACGAAGGTCGGCGCTTCAATCCGATTCAGTAGCGATACGAAGGACTGGAACTGTTTCGGATCGCCGTCTTCCGTGAGATCGCCTGTGACGAGAACAAGATCCGGAGCCTTCGCGTTTACAGCGTCCACGATATCCGCGAAGATGGCCCCTGAGGAGCGAGGGTGCCGATTGGATCCGATGTGCGTATCGGTAATATGCGCGACCGTGTAGGTATCGGGAAAGGATTCATACACAAACACGGCGCGAAAGTTGGTGTCTTCGGTCTCGCCAGATCGCGCAACGAGGCTATACGTCCCCGGCTCTACGCCGGTGGGAATCTTGCACGCCGCTACGAAACGCCCCGTGACCAATTCCGTCCAAACCGGCTCTATCGGAAACTCCGCTTTGTCCGACCGCAGGAGGAGGCCCGCTTTCGAGGTCGTCTCGGCAGGAAAAGACTCTCCGCGCAGGACAAGCGCGGGCATGCCGTCGTTCGGTGTGGTGATGATTCCGAGCGGTCCGTCAAGATCGCGCGCATGCGCAATCCATGGCAAGACGGCGCAAGTGAAAACAGCGGCAATTCGAGTTGCATTCATCGAGGTACGGGCCGCCATGCGGGCGCGAGTTCGTCTTCCGGGGAACCGGTCAATTGCACAGCCTCGCCCCCACGCACGGGCGTGATGAAGATGTCCGCGTTACCGTTTCGATTGGATACGTGGAGCACATGCCTGCCATCGCGCGACCAGCGTGGCCACCAATTGTCCGACCGCTTGTCGACTGCAACGTCGAATACGCGGTTGGTTTCCTGATGGACGCGGTAAATGCCCACGGGGCCATCGCGCAGAGACTCGAAGGCGATCCATTGCCCATTGTAAGACCACACGGGATTCATGTCCATGGCGCGGTGGTTGCTGACGTCGTAGGCCCCGCGCGGATTGATAACGAATATCTCGAAGTCTCCTCCGTCGTTCGAGGCGAACGCGATACCGTCTCGCCCCAGTTCGACCGACCACTCGGCATACGCCCCACGCGAAGGCATGATCGATTCGGGTATAGGCATCGAGCCGGTGGGCGTGATCAAGTAGATATTCGTCGTGTACTTACCCGGCGCGCCATCAAGGCCAATCGCGAGAATCCCGTCCTCCGATTCTTCCTCATCCAACACGATATTGAATTCGAGGCTATCGTCGAGGGCTTCCATCGAGTCAAGCAACAACTGAATGGACTCCGCTGGAACCCATCGCGGGCGGTAGAAACCCGCTGGCTGAGGCGGGAGAGCCTCATCGGAGCCACCTGCCTCTCTCGGTACGCCCCACACGGCTTCCGTGTCCGAGTCAATGTCATAGACGACGAGTTGTTGTTCAAGGCCGGCTCCCGCAGTGTATGCAATTCGGCCATCGTCGAAGGACCATGCAGGGGCGTGACTCCACGGGCTCGCGGTCTTTAGGTAGCGGCTATCCCGGCCATCGGGGCGAACGAGGCAGATCCCCATGCCCTCTTCGATCTGACTTTCAAACACCAGCCATTCGCCATCGTGAGACCAGACCGGCGCGCCATCGCCCTTCCCTCGACCAACCGCGGCGATTTCCCCCGTCGCAAGATCCATTACGTGAACGCGCCGCTCCTCTTGCCCAGTTCCAACGAGGTAGGCAATGTGGCCGCCGAACGCGGAGACGCCGAGCATAACTAGGAGGGAAACAGAGGCGATCATAGGTGACATTCTAACACGATGCGGAGGATGACCGGATCCGCCAACGCGCCGGGAACCATGGATGCAATTTACGGGGAAAATTGGAGTAAATATGCATTCCCAAGGAGGAGCGTGGGAACGAGAGAAGGGGATGGTCGAGCCGTCGCGGCTACGCGATTCACGCAGTGCCAGAACAACTGATCTTGAGAACACGGGGCAGGCTAATCAGTTCTTCTTCAGCAACGCTCGGAGCGCGCTGTTCGCCTCTGGCGACGAGAACTCGAACACCAACTTCGCGCCTTCCCAGCGGTCGCCGCCTTCAAGTGTCAAGTCGTGCTCCTCCGCCAGCGCCTTCCGCCACATATCGAACGCCTCGTTCAGCCCCGCCCGAAGATTGACCACCGCGATCCGATTCTCCTTTCCCTCCTGGATGTCAAAGGAAAGGTAGAGGAGCAGCCGGCCGTCTTCCGCCACGTCAACATAGAAGTCCACGCGGTCAACAAATATGAACGACGTAATCGAGACATCCTTCATCTGCGCATTAAGGTCGTACCCAAAGGCGTGCATGAGCGAGGCCGCGGCCAAGTAGGCTCCGCCCCGCCGGTTGTCCCCCACGATTTCCAGCAGATGCCCGCCCACGGGGTGGAAGGGCGCAGGCATGCGCCCGTGGGTCCACCAGCCGTCGTTCAACACCGCATCCTGCGCGCTAGGTTCCATGGGGAAGCTCGCTTCAACCGACAGGTGGCCCCGCTCCGGCAACTCCATACCCTCGGGCGCCCACTCGAACTGGGGATACATCGCGGGAACATCCAACCCATTGAATCTATCCGCAAACAACGGTCCGAGCCGCTTTTCGTTCACAAAGAGATTGGCCAGTACGCTCGCCGAGTCATGGTCGCTCGTAAGAATCAGCGAGACCTCCCCCGGCATGAAGTATTCGACTAGCCACGGGGGCACAGTCTGACCCGCTAATTCCTCGAAAAAATCGTCCGCATGCGCGGCGGCTAGAACGGGATCCACCACCGCGCGAAAAGTTGGATGCGCGCTCGTCGCCTGTGTGTGCGTCATGGCCGGAGCGGCGGTAAACACGCCGTACTTCCCGTTGACATACACCCCGGCGCCCCCGGCCAGCAGAGGAAACAGTCCGAGCAGAACGAGCAAGACGATGAAGATTTTGCGCAAGATTTTCATGGATGGGGCAACCCTTCCGCGAGCGGGTAATCGTAAAGAGCGGGGACATGGATGTCAACGGCGCGGAAAGTCGTTGGAATTGGAACGCGGGCCCTGTAGCCAACCTTCAGTCCCTTTACCCTTCATGGTTTTGACAGGATTCACAAGATTGACAGGATTTCTATGCCGGAAGATTCTGGAACAGAAAATCTCGTTACTCGTATGAATCCTGTCGAAGAATGAGCGTTCTTAACAGCGCCGCACCCCCGTGCCGGGGGCAAAATGCGAAAGAAACACGGCTCAGGTTAAGCGGATCATCTGAATGTGGGACCGCCGCCTCGGCGGTCGTTAGGCAGAGACAAGACTCCGGCGTAGGTCGGCCGCCGGGGGCGGCGGTCCCACATTCGTGCTTTTGAACAACAAGAAGCTATGAGATCGCAGGTGTTTCTTAGCGGCTAGGCCCTCCCCCAGCCCGGAGTAGCACCGGGCTAGCTCCCCAATCCAATCGCGGATCGGATCGCATCGACCGCGCCGCGGTTCTCTTCATAGAGTAGTGTCGTGAATCGCAGGTAATAGAGGATTGCGCCGCCGAATATCCACGCGCCAAGCAGCACATATCCGACTTCTCGCGCCACACGTTTCCACGTCGGCGGGGCTACCCCGTTACTCGTCGCCATCTTCTTCAATCCGATCCAGGCGGTTCGACAAAAGTGCCACCTCCTGCGCGAGCGCACGGTTGTGTTCGGACAAACGCGAAATGAGCACCGTGAACATGAGAACAATCCCGAGCAGGAACAAGAAGCCCATCACGAACAATCCGGTAAGCAACTGGAAACGAACCAAGACCGCGAACTTCACGAGCACATCGGGAAAGATGCCAACGAGCAGTCCAAATAGCGAAGTCGCCAGCCAGAATAACGCATAGCGTTCCTTGAGCATGTCGCGCCGGACCAACTCAAGAACGAATCCCAGCAACACCACGCTCATCGCTAGCAGCGCGACCCGATGGCCCGTTTGGATTCCTATTTCTTGGAGTTCATTCATGGTGTCTTCGGCCGGATGCCGGCGGCACAACCGACACCTTCGAACCAACAGGTAAACTATACTGACTTCGTGTGTGCATTCCCACGCAGAAGCTTGGGAATGAAAATAACTTCAAGAAGAGCCACGATGTCCTATTTCTCCTCGGGGTAGGCGTCCCGTTCCGAATCGGGCGCGTGCGTCACCTTCTTGAACCCGCCAACAAAAATGGCCAGGCTGACCTTGACGATATAGTAAGGCGCGCGGCGGGGGTTTATCGAACTCACCCCGCCTTGCCGCGGCTGCATATCCACGGGAACCTCGGCGGAGCGTAGCCCCCGCTTATGCAAGAGCACAAGCGCCTCCGGCTCCGGGTAGTCGTCCGGGTAATGGCGCGCGAAGGCCGCGATGACGTCCCGGTTCGCGGCGCGAAATCCGCTCGTCGTGTCCGTTACGCCGCCGCCCACCGCCGAATCGACCAGCAGCGACAGTAGGGACTTTCCAATCCGCCGCATGAGCGAAGGCCGGTAATCAGAATTGGCCACATACCGCGACCCGATGATAAGATCCGCCGTTCCATCCGCCACCCGATCCACAAGCTTCGATATCTGATGGACGGGATGCTGGCCATCCGCGTCGCATTGCACCGCGATGTCATAGTCCTCGCGCAACGCGTACTTGTACCCCGTCTGCATCGCCGCGCCAATTCCAAGATTGTAGGGCAACCGAAGAAGGGTGGCCGTGCCCGACGCGCGTACGATTTCGCCCGTGTGATCGGACGACCCATCGTTCACCACGACCACATCATACTCGGGCGCCTCGCGCGACAACGCCGCAAGCACATCGCCGATACTTTCCGATTCGTTGTACGCCGGAACGATTACCAACACCCGCGCCATCACACCGTCTCCCTGCGCCGAATCAAGAACGTCCAAACTCCACGGATCAGCCCGATGCCACGGGCCACGTCGCGCAAGACATCCATCGCGATGAATCGAAACATATTCACGTAACCCAGGCGCGGCAGGAGTTCTTTGCGAAGCGATCCCTTCAGAACAGAATACACGAGCGCTACGAAGAGAACAGGAAGTGCGCTGACAAAACTCCAATTCAGATCGAAGGTTGCGTACCCAAAGCCGAATCCGAAATGGATAGTTGGGGTCGTTATGGAAAGCGTTCCGCCCATAATCACCGTGAGGAAGTGCAAAACGATAACAAAAGCAAGCAAGAGCGACAACGGAGGCCCGGCAAATTCGCGGCGATCCGCGTAGCGGTCCCCCTTCGCGCGGCGCGGGTGTTTCGCGTAGAGTCTCATCCGCCAAAACCCATGCCACATCTGCGTTTTCAGGTACGGCCAGAGGCGCGCTGGGTGATAATGGCGCACGACGGCGGCACGAGTGAAACGTAACACCCCGCCTCCGTCGGCAAGCCGGTAGGCGAGGTCGTTGTCCTCTGCCGAGGCAATTCGGAAGGCCTCGTCGAACCCGCCCACCGCGTCGAAAGCCGCTTTCTTGTACGCGGCGTTGAACGAGCCAAGAAAGTCCACCTCCCCGCTGAAACGCGAATGCCGCACCGCAATTTCCTCATGGACAAGCTGCGCCAGCGTGTTTTCCGGGTTCGCGATCCCGTAGGCACCGCCCACAGCCACCACGCCCTCATCAAGCCCTTCGAGCAGCCTCTCGATCCAGTCCGGTTCCGGGACGCAGTCCGAATCGGTAAATGCGAGCACCTTCCCCTCCCCCACTCGCGCTCCGGTGTTCCGCGCCTTAGCCGGCCCGCCATTTTCCTGCCGGATATAGCTGGCTCCATACGCCCGCGCGACCCGCTTCGTCCCGTCCGTCGAGCCGTCGTCTACCACAATTACTTCCGTATCGGGATAGCTTTGCGCGAGACAGCCATCCAAGCACTTGCCAAGCGTCTGCTCCGCGTTGTATGCAGGAATGATGATCGAGACAAGCACGGCAATCCCAAGAGTCCGACGGGCTCAACGACGGGTAGCACTCTCAAACTTGTTTTGGGGTGGGGATTCTCTCGTGGCCCCGCCACCTCCAAACAAGGGGTGCAGTTCTGATGCTACCGCTGAATTCAGCCCGAAACGGCATAAATTTATCCCACGGACTCGCCGTGCGAATCGCTGGGTTCAGATACAATGGGCTGAGAACCCTGAAAGGGTTCCACATCGTGGCGCACGCTTGTGCAACCCTTTCAGGGTTGGAACTTTTGATCGTTTAAACCCAGGGAGGCGCGCTGCGCGCTGACCCTGGGCTGTGGAATGTAACGCTTTCAGCATATACCGCTTTGCGATTAGTGCAGAGAGAGAAGACGCTACTGAAACGAGCTCGTTTTGCACTAACGTCAGCGGTAGCATCAGAACTGCACCCCAAACAAGTTTGAAGGTGCCACCCGGTTCAAGATTGAAAACAGGAATCGATCTACCCCCGAGTCGGCAGCCTCATTAAATCTTTCAGCGTTATAACCATTCCGATGTGAAGTCCCTCGTGAAAGCAGTGAAACGCGACTGCCTCTTCGACAGAAGTGATGTCATTGGGGCCAATCGTCAAGGGCTTGTATTCCTGAAAGCGACCGCTCCGGTAGTCCGCCTCGATGCGGTCCAGCAACCCGTTGAAGAGCCCCAGCGCCTCCGCCACATCCGGATTCGCGTCCCAGGCTTTCGCCGAGGTCCCTTTCCCGTAGATCTCGAGATACTCCTCGGGGATCGGCAGAGGGAAGCCGCTGAACACATACGTCAACCGGGATAATGAACAGAGCGAGTGTCCGATGTTCCAGATGATATTGTCTTCGCGGCCCGGAGGGATCACGAGCATCTGCTCCGCATCGAGCCCTTCGATCTCGCGCGTCATATGCCACCGCGTCGTGCGAAGGGTCTTGAAAGCTATCGGCAATTCGTTCGACATTCGATATACTCCTTCGCCGCGTCAATCAATCTGCGCATCGTTATAACCATCCCAATATGCGTCGCGCCCACCGTATGCATTCCCACACGGGAACGAGAGGAAGAGATTAGCTTCTACACATACCCGCGGCCAGCATACTCCTTATCCTGGCGGAGGATGACGTTGACGAGGGCTGGTTTGCCCGAAGCGAACGCTCGCTCGAGGGCGGGGATAATATCGTCCGGCTGCTCCACGAACTCACCGTGTCCACCCATAGCCTCGACGACCTTGTCGTACCGCGTATGGTTCAATTCCACGGCTGTCGCTTTGCCGTACAGCGCAACCTGCGGCCGCATCATCTGGCCCCAGGCCGCATCATTCCCGACGATGCCGACAATCGGCAGGTTGAAACGGACCGCCGTGTCAAACTCAAAGCCATTGAGCCCAAAGCTGCCATCGCCATAAATAACCAAGACCTTCCGGTCGGGGTGCGTCACCTGGGCCGCGAGCGCAAACGGCGCGCCTACACCCAACGTGCCCAGAGGCCCGGGATCCATCCAGAGCCCTTTCGTCGGAATCGGCACGACCTTCGCCGAAGCCGCAACCACATCGCCGCCGTCGCCGATAACGATCATCTCATCGTCCCGCTCAACAAACTTCGCAATATCCTGACAGAAACGAGACGTATGGATAGGGACCGCATCCAGCCCCTCCTGCTCGGTGACCTTCGCCGCCAACTCCTCTTCTTTCGTCTGGAGGCCAGCGCTGTATTCGGAAAAGTCAAGGGCAATCCCTTCCTCGTCCATGACCTTCGAGAGCGTATCGAATCCGGAGGCCAGATTGCCCACGAGCGCCACATCCGCCGAACGATTCTGACCGATCAGCGTGTTGTCCATTTCCATCTGGATGATCTTCGCGTCCTGTGGAATCTTTTTGCCGAACCTCATCCGGAAATCCAAGAGGCAGCCCGCGAGAATCATGACGTCGCAATTCTTGATAGCGTCCGCCCGCGTCCGGTTAAACAAATGTTTCGAGCCGCGGGGAAGCGTGCCACGGCCCATGCCATTGACGTAGGCCGGTATGTTCGTTCTCTCCAAGAACGCGGCAAGCGCCCCCTGAGCGTTCGACCACTTCACGCTCGTGCCCGCCATCACCATGGGACGCTTCGCGTTCTTCAAGATTTTCGCGGCGTCCAAGGCCACCTCGCGCTGCGGCGCAACCAACGGAGCCGCGGTCCGGATCGGCGGGAAGCTCACTTCCTCCAAAGGCACATCGGCGCCCAACACATCAATGGGGATCTCGAGAAACGACGGTCCCGGTATGCCCGTGACCGCATGGCGTACGGCCAGCTCGATGTACTCGGGAATCCGTTTCGTGTCGTAGCAGGCCCCGGCCCATTTCGTAATGGGCTTCATGAGCCCCACATGGTCCATTTCCTGCAGCGAGCCCTGCCCAAGATTCGCGAAGGGGCCCTGTCCGCCAATCACGAGAATGGGCGAATTCGCGCGCCACGCGTTAGCGACGCCGGTGACGCTGTCCGTCACTCCAGGACCGGCCGTGACCAGCGCGACGCCTACCTTGCCCGGATTCAGCCGAGCCCACGCGTCTGCCGCGTGCGTCGTCGCCTGTTCATGGCGCACATCGATAATCTTGATGTCTTGCTCGTTGCAGCCTTCGTAGATGGCCATGATATGACCGCCACTCAACGTGAAGACGCAATCTACGCCCATTTCTTTGAATGCTCTTCCCACCAATAATCCACCGTGCGCCATGACTATCTCCCCATTCCAACTATCGGCCGACGAGGCCGTCCAAAAAAATAAAAGGAAGCACCGCGAAGAGCGGTGATCCGGTGATAATACCCTGAAACCTGGGTCCAGTGAAAGAAGAGAGAAGCAGATCGGCTTGCGCCGTGAGGAGGGAGGCCAGTTCTCCGAGAACGCCAATCTCACGATTAGCAAGCATCCCGTCGAAAATACCTGGTCACGGAGTCTCGAACGGATCAAACGAGGCAGGATCTGCGCGGCCTACAGGCCGTCAACCTAGCTGTCTTTCCGCTCGTCCGAAGCTTCCCTTTCGCCGACCACGCCATGGCCATTTCCGCCGCTCTGGCCGTTACCCGTTCCCGGCAATTCGGTAGCAGGGTCTTCGGTTTCCCGCGGTTCGGAGGCTGGGAGAGCGTCAACGGTGGGAGCGGACGGCGCGCTGTTCCCGAACGCGCCCAAGCCCAGGAGGCGTGAAGCGATTCCCGCGGCATGAGGCTGGACCTCATCCGACGACCCGCCAATCAACTTCTCCAATACGATTCGCCGAACCGTTTCCTCATCCAGCTTCGACTGAGCCAGCAGAGGCGCGGCGCCGTCCGAAGCAAGCGTCCCCTTTCGAAGAGCGGTCTTCTCATGACTTGCCTATTTCGTAAGCGTCAATCCGACGCAAGAGCGAACTGTAGCTGACACTCAATAGTTTTGCCGCTTTTCGGCGATTCCATAGCGTATGTTGCAGGGCCTCCTCGATGAGAACCCGCTCCGCCGATTCCACGGCCTGCCTCGCCGCTTCTTTCAGCGAGACAAATTCTCTGGCTTCGCAGTTGGATCCACCGTTGGCCGCGCCGTTGGGCTTTTGTGTTTCGCTTTCGTCCACCGGCGGCAGTTCGTTTCCCGCCAGCGGGACTTCGGTCTTCTCCTCAAGCAGCGCGTCCACCGAGTCCGTCGCCACGTACTCCTTGACCCGGGAGGCCAGTTCACGCACATTGCCTCGTAGCTCGTGGGTACTCACTTCCGCAACCAGATCGGGGGCTATCGGCGAATACTCCTTCTCTTTCCGTTGGCAAAAGTTGTAGTTGAAGTGCTCCATCAGCAGGCTCACGACGAAGCTGAGGAATTCACCCGAAAGATGCTCAAGGCCTCCCCAAAATCTGCCGATATGTACCGGAACTTGGGGGTAGTCTTGGCGCTCAAAGGCGATATCCTAGGAGCGGTCGAAGCGCATCGCACGTCGCTCGCCATTAATCCGCTTCGGGAGGACCTCCATTTACATTTCGGCCAGACGCTCGCGTCGCACGGCGATCCGATAGCAGCCATCGAGGAATTCCGGGCAGCCATTGAACTTAACCCAACCCATTCCGAAGGCCGTCTTAGCCTGGCGCGCTCTTGATCAAAACCGGCCGCATCCGGGATGCGATCCCCGAGTTGCGACGCGCCATCGAGCAGGATCCCACGAGCGCGATGGTGCACAATGCGCTGGGCAACGCCCTCACGCTGATGGATCAGACCAAGGAAGCCCTCGCCGAATACAAAAGAGCAGTAGCCATTGAGCCAGACAATCCCGCGACGCACGAGAACATCGCCCGCATCCTGTGGTCTGTGAAAGATTACGACGCGGCTTGGGCCACGGTGCGGTCTTGCCGGTTGGTCGGCGGAAAACTCGACCCAAATTTCATCGCCGTTCTCAAGCGCGATTCGGGCCGTATGCAATGAGTCTTAGCACAGCTGTTTACAGACGTTCAGTCCCCGTTACGCCCAATTCGACCAGTTCCCGGTACTCGTCCTCGCTGATGCCCGCTTCTTCTAGGAAGACTTCCTGGCTATGTTCGCCAAAACACGGGGCATGGCGATGCGTCATGGCTTCGGTGCCGGGGAGTTGCCACGGTGTGTTCGGTATCCGATGTGTGCCTGACTCGGGGTGCGTGATCGGCGTGAAGAATTCGCGCGCGTTAAACTGATCGTTTGGCTTGTCATACACATCCCGGAAGGATACGACTCGGGCGGCGCAAACGCCCAGCGCCCCGAGGCTCTTCTCTTCCTCTGCCGCATCGCGAGTCTTGCACCACTTGGCTAGGATTTCGTCAAGCGCCTTGCGGTTCTCACGCCGCGAACTGTTGGAAACAAAGCGCGGATCGCCGGTCAATTCCGGATCGCCGATGTGGGTAGCGAGCGATTCCCACATAGCATCCGTCTCCGCGGCGATAACCAGCCATTCCGAATTTCGCGCCTCGTAGACCCCGTGGGGCGCTATCGTCGGATGGCTGTTGCCTTGGGGTTTGGGTACGCGGCCGCTTGCCTGATGTTCGAGCACGGCGTCTCCGACCTGCACGGCGACCATCTCTATCATCGCGGCGTCAATGCGCTGCCCCACGCCAGTGCGTTGACGGTGGTTCAACGCCACCAAAATCGCGGCGGCAAAGTGATAGCCTGAGATCGGGTCGGGTATCAACCCGCCGGTATTCATCGCGTCATCGCCCTCGTACCCATGGATCGCGGAGAATCCCGACATAGGTTCCGTGGTCGTGCCAATGGCGGGATACTCCGAGAATGGGCCTTGCCCGCCATAGCCGGAAAGCGAGGCGAAAATGATGTCTTTGCGATACTCTTGCAGCTTCTCCAGAGTGATTCCCCAACTCGACATTACGTGGGGGCTGAAATTCTCCGCCACGATGTCGAACCGCGGCACCATGCGCCAGAAAATTTCCTGGCCGCGTGGGTGCTTGAGGTCCAACGTAATGGCTCTCTTATCGATATTGACGCTGTTGTACATGCCGTTGGTGTTCAGTGGACTTTGCTTTTTCGTGGGATCTACCACAGCCTCGAGTACCGGCGCGCCAGCGCCACGCCAGACATCGGGCCTGCGGCAGCCCTCGATTTGGACGACATCCGCGCCCAAGAGCGCGAGGAGTTCGGTTGCGAATGTCCCAGACCATGCCTGAGTAAACGTAAGCACGCGAATTCCTGAAAGAGGTTGCGATCCTTTTGGCCTGCTAGAACGCGTACGGGAGGACGTCTCGATTTGCTGGATCTCCTCGCGGACCGACTCGCCGTGATCGTCTAGGCCGGGCGCATTTCGCGTGAGCCTCCAAGGCGAAGCCGTGAGTTTTGTCGGCGCCCCCGGCACTTTCATCGATTTGCCGTTTAGTTTCGTTTCGACGAAGAAGTCGCGCGCAGCCAATTGCTCGTTGTCGACGATATCCGCGGCGTTCTGAACAACCCCGGATATGCAACGCAACTGGGCCAGTTCATGAAAAACATGCCATACTTTGCGCGTCGTCAGGGTTCGCACCAACGCATCTCGTACCGGCGAGAGGTCCTTCTGATGACGCCCGAGAACGGGCTCATAGACTGGATCCACTGCGATGTCTGGCAACCCCAAGCAAGTCATCGCTTCACGCCATTTGGCCCAGTCGCCAAAACCAAGATTGATGAGCCCATCCGCTGTTTTCCAGAGTGGACCGGCGATTCCGCGCACACGCGGACCGCCGGGGCCCCGTTCGAGCTGACCTTCGCCCTTGAACTGCCCCAAAATCGCCCACGGGGCATTCGTCAGAGCCATTGCTTCCATCTCGCTTAGGTCCACAAGTTCGCCTGTGGCTCGATGCAAAGCGGCCAATGCACCCACGAACCCCGCCGCGCCAGCGATATATCCTGTTTGATGGACCGGTAGCTGCAAAGGCGGCTCGTCTACCAGGCCGTTGATATGGCACCAGCCTGTGCGCGCGCAACTGGTCAAGTTGTTGCCGGGAACCGACGCGAGGGGGCCTGTCAACCCGTGCGGCGTGATCGATAGATGAATCCCGTCTGAAGGCAACTTTTCGAGAGCCGCGGCGAGGTCGGATGTCCACGGAGGGAGGTCTGTGGTGACGACGACATTGGCCGAGCCGACGAGCTCGGCAAGCTCTGCCGCATCCTTGACCACTATCGAACGTTTGTTCCAGTTCGCGTAGCCATGCAGCAGCGAGTCTTCGGGCCCTGGCTCATCGGCCACGAACGGTGCCTCGTGTCTCAGCGCATGGCCATCCGCCGGTTCCGCCAGGATGACGTCAGCGCCGAAGTCGCCGAACATTCGAGCTGCGTACGCCCCGGACAAGCGATTAGACAAGTCAATGACTCTAACCCCCGTCAATGCCTGAACCATACTGATAGCCTCCAATCTTCATCGCCCAGCGACGACGCTCTTCGAATAGCTTGGCGTCTCCGCGCACCGGAGACATATACCGTAAACATATCAGAAAGTCCCGTCAACCGGCACGTGGACGGCCGTGCGCGAGCAAGAAGGGCGCTGACGAGGGGGCGCGGACCGCACCGGCAGCCGAGCCACGGAAATTGACAGGCCGCGCAGCCGGAGTGCATAGTGCGGGCTAGTCTGCAACAGACATCGTGAGCCTGAAAGGAGATTTTCGTGGAGAAGCGCAGATTTGGCGGAACGGATATGGATGTAAGCGTCCTTGGTTTTGGCAGTTCGGAAATCGGCTTTTCTGACATCGCGGAAGAGACAGTCAGCCGCCTCCTCAACGAAGCCCTGGATGCCGGCCTCAACGTCATCGATACCGCGGAGTGCTATGGTAATGCCGAAGAGTTGATCGGCAACACCGTCAGTCATCGACGGGACGACTTCTTTCTGTTCACCAAGTGCGGCCACCTTGATGGGTTCACCGGTGTGGATTGGAGCGTCGCGGGAATTCTAGGTTTTGTCGAACGAAGCCTTAGGTGTCTCAAAACGGACTGTGTGGACCTCGTGATGTTGCACACGTGCAATGAGGACGTGCTGCGGCAAGGGGAGGCCATCGAGGGCCTTCAGCAGGCGCGTGAGCGCGGCTATACGCGCTATATCGGCTATAGCGGCGATAGCATGGCGATGAAATACGCGATCGAATGCGACGCCTTCGACGCCCTGGAGACCTCGGTCAACATCGCGGACCAAGAGGCCATCGAGTTGACGCTGCCTTTGGCCGTGAAGCGGAATCTCGGGGTCATCGTCAAGCGGCCCGTTGCCAACGTGGCCTGGCGAACGGGGAAGAAGCCGGAGAGTGAGTACAATCACGCCTACTGGGACCGGCTGGTGGAATTGGACTACGATTTCCTCAAAGGCGATCTGCCGGGAGCCGTAAACCAGGCCATTCGATTCACCATGGCCGCGCCGGGCGTCCACACCTTGATCGTGGGCACGTCGAAACTCGGTCGATGGCTCGAAAACGCGGCGATCGTCGACAGCGGCCCGCTTCCGGCGGCCGAGCATCAGGCGATCCGCGCACGCTGGAACGATGTGGCCCAGGAAACCTGGATCGGTCAAGGTTGATCGGGATATCTCTCGTTCTTGAAGCGGGATAGGAATCTGAACAACTTGACGTTGGACTCAATCTCCAGGTATCGTTTGGGAGGGAGTGTCGCTTGGTGTCTGAGGTTCGCGCGAACATGTTTGGTCAGTTTCTGGCGGGGGTGGGTGGAGCGGGGCCTTGTAGTCCGTTGTGCTGCCTAATCGCGGCGGTCGTGCTGCTGGGGCCGGCAATCGCCGTAGCCGAAGATATTGAGTACAGCCACGGGATGTCGTTCATCGAGCCGCTGAAGTACCCGCCGGACTTTCCACATTTCGACTTTGTCAACCCGGACGCCCCCAAGGGCGGCCAGGTGAGCTACCCCGAACTGGGCACTTTCGACAGCTTTAACTACGTGATCGACAAGGGCCGCGTAGTTATGGGCATCGATCTTCTTCTCCCCCACCGCAACCTTATCTATGACCGCCTGATCGAGGCCGCCATCGACGAGACCGCAAGCTATTACGGCCGCCTTGCGGACGGCGTCTGGATTGCCGAAGACTACGCCGAGTTCGCGTTTCGCATCCGTGAAGGCGCCTACTGGCACGATGGCAAGCCGCTCACGGTTGAGGACGTCGTGTTCACGTTTGAAACTTACATCGAACACGGATCGGCCACGATCCGCACAGCGCTACTTGAGGTCGACAAGATCGAACAGATCGGTCCGCGCGAGGCGTACTTCAAAGTCAAGGAAGGGGCAGAAGCGAACCCGATGCTGCCGATCGCTGTCGGTACGTACCCGATCCTGCCAAAACACTTCTGGGCTGATCGCGACATCACGAAGACGACCATCAAGCCGCCGCTCGGCAGCGGCCCATACAAGATTGGAGACTTCACGCTCGGCCGCTACGCGAACTTCGAGCGTGTCGAGGACTACTGGGGCCAAGACATCCCGGTGATGAAAGGCCGCTACAACTGGGACGGCGTCAAGTTCGACTACTTCCGCGATGAAACCATCATGGTCGAGGCGCTGAAGAGCGGTGTGCTCGACGTGCGCAACGAGACCGCCTCCAAGCAGTGGGTCAATGACTATGACTTCCCGGCGGTGAAAGCCGGCCTGTTCAAGAAGGATCTCATCGACCTCGACCGGGTGTGGGGCATGGATGTCCCGGTGATCTGGAACCTCGACTGCGAACGCTTCCAGGACATCCGCGTGCGCGAGGCGCTCTGGTACTTGTTTGACTTCCAGTGGGCCAACCGCGTGTTAATGTACGGCTTCTACCACCATGCCGACAGCTTCTTCTTCAACTCGAAGATGGCTGCGAGCGGCTTGCCGACACCGGAAGAGCTCGAGTTGCTCGAGCCGTTCCGCGACCAGTTGCCGGAGCGTGTTTTCACCCAGGCGTGGCGTAGCCTGGACACCACCGGTTATGGCCATGACCGCGGCCATGTAATCAGGGCGCTCGAACTGTTCGAGGAAGCTGGCTGGGTAATTCAGGACGGCGTGATGACCAACGTCGAGACCGGCGAGGCTTTCGAGATCGACTTCATCTTCGTTGCCCCGATGCTGCTGCGCGCGACGATGCCTTTCATCAGCGCGCTGAACCGCGTCGGCATCCAGACAACCGCGCGCTCGCCCGAACTCTCGAACTGGCAATACCAGATGCGGAGCGGTAAGTTCGACGGCGGCTGCCAACGATTCCTCCCGAACAACATACCCGGGTTAACGCTGCGCAACTGGTTTAGCAGCGCGTCGGCGGACAAGGAGTTCTCGCTGAATTGGATGAATCTCCGCGACCCGGTGGTGGACAACCTTATCGAAAAGGTAGTCGTGGCGAGTAACGCGCGGGACTTCTACGCCGCGACGCGGGCTCTCGACCGTGTCCTACTGTGGCAATTTTACGTGATCCCATCGATGGCGCAGCCGGGCTTCCGCTTGGTCTACTGGGACAAGTTCGGGCAGCCGGAAAACGCCCAGCGGTTGCAGCGTGAGTCTTGGCTCGATACTTGGTGGTGGGATCCGGAGAAGGTCGCGCGTGTTGTCAGCGGCGTCGCTGAACTGACGGGCGGCAGCCACTAACCGGTCGCGCTATGACCAAGCGCTCGTCGCTTCCGACGCCCGACATCGAATCAGCCTAACCCGGATATTTCACCGCTTTTCTACTGCGACGGCTGATAAGGCCACTCTGACAAGACTTTTCTCGCCTTTCGATCTCGACGTGACCTGCCACGCTGTCGTCCGCAGGTCTTGCCTTGTAACGCCTGCTTCGAATAAGTCTCGCCATAGCAACCTTCTCCACCGTCTCGCTACGAAAACCGGTGAGATATCCGGGCTAGTGGCACGGGTATCCTGCCCGTGATTCATGGGCAAGATGCCTATGCCACTTTGTCCCCGCGTTCCTGTATTCTCATTTTGCTTCGCGCTTAGCGACCGGGGCTAGGTAGCTTATCTGAGCCAGGTGCACTTGAGCCACATAGATCGTGCCATCCGGGGCAACCGCGACATCCACCGCAGTGTCGAACTTGTGCGGGTGGATTCTCGAGATGGCGACGACGCTCCGGCCATCGTCGGAGAGCACGACACGCGAGATTCCTCCGGCGCTGAATTCTGCGTAGATTAGGTTGCCGCGCAACCGTCCGTCGAAGGCATCCGCCGTGTACTCGGCGATGCCGACGGGTACCACGAAGGTGCCCAAGGTCGCTATCGGCGATGAATGGCCGGGCGAGTCGTCGCTCGCGTGGTGGAAAGTGCATTCGACGGGGTTGAGGCGTCCGCGGTTGCGATTGGGATGGCCGTAGTATGCGCCTTTGACTACGAGGTTCAACTCGTCGGAATCGTCAACGCCTGGGCCTTGCGTGTCGCAGCTCAAGGACGCCTCGCCGGCCGCTCCGTTCGGGCCGTTCTCGGTCGCGTACAGATAGCCGTTCGAGTGGAACACGAGGTCGTAGGGATTGCGAAAGCCACTCGCGAATACGCTGACATCGCCAGCAATCTGGTCGGTGTCGTCGCTCGGGGCATCGGGCGGGTCGTATTGGACGGCCCCGTCGAACGCGGGGTCGCCGAGGTCCGCCACTAGGATAGCCCCGGAAAGGGGAGTCTCGGGACGCGGGTAGAGCTTGCTGGGTATGCCCAGATTTGTCGTGCAGCCCTGCGCGATATAGAGTCGGCCGTTGCTGTCGAAGGCGATGCCGTTGTTCGCGTGGTGTTCGCCATTGAGGGGCAGCCCGGAAATGACTGGAACCGGCTGAAAGCCAGGGACGGCGAGCATCGAAATCATTCCGGGGTACGACGGCCCATCCAGGTAACCGTACAACTCGGAGTGGGAGGCATAGATCGTTAGTGGATCCGCTGGCCCGGCCGGATTGAATGCGATACCCAGCACGGCCCCAAAGGTCTCGTCGGAAGCAATGCGCTCCGTCGCAACGACCGCTCTGTCCTCAAGTTTGAGCGAGATGATCGAGCCGTCCATCTGGCCAACGTAGAGGCACCCGTCCGGTCCGAATGCCATCGTTGTCGGCGACACGATCCCCGCCTCTTGCGATCCGATGATGCCTACAGCGAACTTGATTGTCTCGTCCGGCGGCGCCTGGTGGGAACGCCCAGGGAGATTCGCGATGTGATTCGATCCCCTGGCTTGCTCTTCCCCCTGCTCTTCATTGGGGATGGCCGAATGAGTCACAGCGGCGCTGGATTCCGGCTCATGTGCGTCAAGTTCTTCAGCGAACGCGTACTCGGTGACTAGCAATGCGGCTATCAAGGCAAGCATCAGGATCGCGGCAGCGACCGTCCGCATTCTGATTCGAGTACGTTTCATTCTTTACGCATCCATCCTGGCCAGACCTCTGTCGGTGGAATCCATATACGGTAGAGAACACGATTCGAGCAAACGCCGGTTTCCACTACCGGACGGGATCGTTTCCCTGATAGTTGAGGGAAACAAGGACAGGGGCCGCCGTGAGCTGTGTCGTGAGCTCTTCTACCATGCGTCGATGCAGATCTTCTTGTCTGTCCGGTTCGACCTGGCGGGCGCCGTGCCGCTGAGGCCACCGATAACCCAGCGCCTGGTGTCCGCCGGGTCGATAACATCGTCCACCTCGAGGACATGTCCGGCGTTCAGCCCTTGGCCACGGTCGTAGGCTTGCTCGACAAGCTTCTCGTACATCGCCTGGCGTTCGGCGGGATCCTCGATCGCCTCGAGGGTAGCTATATGGCCGAGCTTCACCTGGCCTTCGAGCCCCATGCCCCCGAATTCGCTTGTGGGCCATGCCACGGTAACGGAGGGCAAGTTGTGGGTGCCTCCGCCCATCGCCTGCCCGCCGAGGCCATAAGCCTTGCGCAGGATCACTAAGAAGAACGGCACGGTCAGGGAAGCGCCAATCAGGAACATGCGTGCGCTATGCCGCGCCAACCCGTCCTTTTCCGCTTCCGGTCCTACCATGATGCCGGGCGTGTCGCACAGCATCACGAGGGGTATGTTAAAGGCATCGCAGAGCTTCATGAACCGAGCGGCCTTATCGGCGGCGTCACTGTCGATGGCCCCTGACAGATGCGTCGGGTTGTTGGCCACGATCCCGACGGGGTGGCCCTCGATTCGAGCGAATGCGGTGACCATGGCGAGTCCGAACCCGGCGCGCAATTCGAGGAGCGAGTCCGTGTCGGCCATGGTCTCGATCAGCTTGCGGATGTCGTAGACGCGCAGCCGGTTTTCGGGGATGGCATGGCGGAGCAGGCGTTGATCGGCGCACTCCCAGTCCTTGACATCTCCCTGGAAGTAGGAGAGGTAGCGCTTGGCGGCCTCGACGGCCTCGGCTTCATCGGCGACGGCAATGTCCACGACGCCGTTGGGCACTTGAACCGACATCGGCCCAACTTCTTCTGGCCTGTACACGCCGAGCCCGCCGCCCTCGATCATCGCTGGGCCTCCCATGCCGATGCTGCTGTTCGCCGTTGCAATGATGACGTCGCAGCAACCAAGAAGAACGGTGTTGCCCGCGAAGCAGAACCCGGCGTTGATTCCGATCAGCGGAACACGCCCGCTGAGATACGACAGGTACGTCCAAGACGTTGTCTTCAGACCGCCTCCGCCGGAATGGACCGGCGAGCCTCCCGTCCCACGTCTGGCGGGCCTGCTTCCGCTGCCGGCGCGACCGCCACCGCCCTCGGTAAATAGGACCACCGGCGACTCGAGCTTGTCCGCGACTTTGAACATGCGGTCGAGGAGTTTGTGGTGCATGCCGCCCTGGGTTCCCGCCAGGACCGAGTAGTCGTAGCACATAGCGACGCAGCGCGACTCTGTCGGGCCAAAAAGATGTCCATTGACATGGCAGAGCCCCATGACCATGGCGTCCGATGGGGCGTAATCGAGCAGTTCGTCCACGGTGCCGTGCAGGCCCTGGCCAAATGCCAACGAACCGTATTGGAGAAAGGTTCCCTCGTCACAGAGGTCGTACACGTTCTCCCGCGCCGTTCTGGCTCCCTGTTGGTGGCGCTTTTCCGCTTGCTTCTTTCGCGATGCGTCCGTGGTCAGGGCTCTTCTTCGGATGACTTCGGCCAGGTC
The DNA here is from genome assembly GCA_964401695.1 of uncultured Nitrospirales bacterium. GTDB lineage: Bacteria > Hydrogenedentota > Hydrogenedentia > Hydrogenedentales > JAPYPO01. The sequence continues at coordinate 3,557 of CAYNZS010000009.1, read as the reverse complement.
TGGTCTCGGGTTTTCCAGATCCAATTCGACTTCGCCGCCGGTATCGGTCTGCTCGACTTCCGCTTCCTCGATGTAGAGGAGCACGGATCCCTCCGCGAGGGTATCGCCGAGCTTCACCGTAACGTTCCGGACTGCGCCGCTGATCTCCGCGGTGAGCACGTGCTCCATCTTCATGGCGTTGAGCACCATCAGCTCCTGCCCCTGAGCGACGAGGTCGCCTTCCTGCACCGCCAGGCTTACGACGGTGGCTTGCATCGAGGCGATCACGGGGCGCATGCCTTCCTGTTCAATTTGTGTTTGGGTTGTGGGCATTTCGGTGCGGGGCCCGGTCTTGCCGTACGCGAGGACCGCAAGTGGATCGGATGCGTCCAGCGTAGCGCCAGCGGTCTGCACGGCCGCAGCCGACTGGGCTGCCTCACCGGGCGCATGACGCCGCGGCTGCTCGTTCTCGAGTGCGTTGATAGCGAGCACATCTTCATCGATAAAGTCAGTCGTCAGATAGGCGTCCCGCATTCTGTCATGGTCGAGGACTTTTTCGAGGAAGCCGATATTGGTGGCTACACCGTCGATACGGAATTCGGTCAGCGCGCGGCGCGCGCGGCGTATCACATCGTCAAAGTCGTTCCGGCTCGTGGACGCGATCACCTTGGCCAGCAGCGAATCGTAATGCGGACTGGTTTCGTAGCCGGCGTAACCGAAGGTATCGACTCTGACCCCGGGGCCAGACGGCGGCTCGAAGGCATCGAGCCGGCCGCCGGTCGGTCTGAATACGCCATCGGGCGATATGCTTTCCATATTGATGCGCAGTTGCATGGAATATCCGCGTGCGGCGGGCACCGCATCCTGCGTCAAGCCAATCTCCGCCAACGTCGCGCCGCCGGCTATTTCAAACTGCACTCGAACGAGGTCAATCCCGGTCACTTCTTCCGTCACCGTATGTTCAACCTGCAACCTTGGATTCGCTTCTATGAAATAGAAGGCCGATTGATCGCCCAGGTCGGCGCCATCGACGAGAAACTCGAAGGTGCCGATGTTGTCGTAACCCGCGCGTGACGCCAGTTGGACCGCGGCATCGTGGATCCGCGTTCTCAAGGGCTCCGTTAGTTGTGGCGAGGGCGCGATCTCGATCAGCTTCTGATGCCTGCGTTGGAGGCTGCAATCTCGTTCATGGATGTGACTGACGGCTCCTTTGCTGTCAGCCACGATCTGCACTTCGATATGCAAGGCGTTTGTCACCAGGGATTCGACGTAGAGGTCGCCATTACCAAATGCGGCCTTCGCTTCGGATGCGCATCGATTGAGGGCTTCTTCGAGGTCATCAAGGGGTTTGACCACCCGCATGCCGCGGCCACCACCGCCTCCGACAGCCTTGATCAGCATGGCGCCATCGTCTCCAAGAGATTTGAAGAACTCCGTCGCCTCATCGAGTGACATGGCGCCATTCGAAGCGGGAAGCACCGGCACTCCGGCTTCCTCCGCTATCGCACGGGCGCGAATCTTGTCGCCGAAAAGGCGCAAGGCCGCGACACTGGGTCCAATGAATGCCAGACCCTCATCCCGGCAACGGGCCGCGAACTCCGCGTTTTCGCTGAGAAAGCCGTAGCCTGGATGGACGGCATCGCAGCCAGTGGCCTTTGCCGCCTCGATGAGTTGGCTCTGGTCCAGATAGGCCGCCGCGCCCATCCCCTTGAGGGCGTGAACTTCATCGGCCTGGTGCAGATGCAGACTGTTGACCTCGTCCTCGGCGTGGATAGCCACAGTGTTAACCGCAAGCTCTCTTGCTGTACGCGCGATTCGGATAGCGATTTCACCGCGATTGGCGATTAGCACGCGGTTGGCAAGCTTTGTCGAGGCCATTCATACGTCTCCATTGTGATTGGGTTGGCAGATTGAATTCGCCAAGAAGGACTATCCCGGCTAGATTCTGGGAATCGCGGCCATTCCAGGGGTCCGTAAGCCTACGTCCCCCACCCATGAAAAACAAGTCACGGAACCAAGTGCGAAACGGGAACTCCGTGTGTGGTTGCAGGGGCGGGGCCGGGCTTAGGTCGTGGGACTCGGCTACTTGAGCCGAATCGAGCGATCAATCCCCGCCCTTTCAGGGAGGAGTCAGTAACCACCAGCAAAGCCGGTGGCCTGTCGATCCAATCAGAAAAAGCGGTGAGATCGAGACCTTTGGGCATTGGACAAAAGCGTTCTTGTCTTGATTGAGACCTCAACCCCACCGTCTTTGCGAGGAGAAACGACGAAGTAATCTACTGCCAACAACTCGTCACGCCTGACAGAGGGCGAGCGGCTTTGGCGACCGGAGAAGATTGCCGCAATCGCTGTCGCTCCCTGTAAAGGACACAGATTCTCGGAGCACTGGGTGGCACCTTCAAACTTGCTTGGAGGTGCCACCCGTTTTGCTTGTGTTCTTCTATTTATTTCCCGCGTAGAGGGTTCTGACTCGCAAAGACGGTTGAAGATTCTATCTAGGACAGCAGTGTGATGCGTACTAACTTTCGGAGCCGAATTCGCCGATCTACTGCGACGGCGGATAGAGTTGCTATGTCGGCTCCGGGGGATGTGCAGACAGGGCAATGTATTGGAGCTTACTTCCGACTGTGTCTTCGTCCACCTCGATTCCGAGCTTCTGTTCCACCAGGGAGGCGATGCTGTCGAGATCCTCGCGTGTGTTTCCATGCGAAATATGTGTCACTAACAGATCGGCGGGCGTGAACGCTTCCAACCAATTGGCGGACGAATCCAGCAACTGGGATTGGTAGCCTACGTAAAGAAGCGTCGTGTCCGGTATATGTACTAAGAGTGGCGGCAATAGGCCGCGCCGGTAGGCGCCGATGACGATGCGTTCCGCTTGCGAAATGGCCGCGATATCGGACGCCGTCTTCGGCGGCGCAGTGGATTTGCCGGCCATGGCTAGGTTTGAAGCAAGCAGCGCGGGGACCAGCACGAGAGTGGCCCATCCTTTCCGACCGGGCATGGCACGAAAGAGGAATACGGGGAGGAACGCGGCGTAGGGCCAGACGACCGACAGATAGCGCGGATCCCCCATCGCATGAACGAGCGAAAGGAAGGCGACATAGGTTCCAACGACGCAAGCGATCATCCAACTGAGCAGGAAGAACGTATCGAATGCCCCCCTCCAATCCGACGCCTTGACGAACTCCGCGATGCTGCGCTTCGACTGAAGTGGGCCAGCAAAGTACAAGACGCCAATGATAACCGCGGTGGTTACAGCCACAACGAGCGTCAATGGATCTCTTAATGGACCTCGTATAGGCTCTCCCACGAACGCAAAGAGGCCCCAACCTGATTTGAGCACCCTCTCGGGAAGGCCAAGCCACTCGAAGGACTGAGCCTGGCTCGACGCTTGCGCCATGGACCTCAAGAAATTGGGATGGCACGCGTAAGCAATGAGGAGGCCTGCTGAAATGCTGGCCGTCACCGCGGCGAGACGAAGGAAGCGCTTGCGTCCAAGCTTGCGGACGGCCAATACACCGGCGCCCACTAGACTAGAGTTTTGCGGTTACGCAGCCTGTTTATTCGCATGGTTG
>CAYNZS010000008.1:0-36423 GCA_964401695.1 uncultured Nitrospirales bacterium | reverse complement strand
ATTGAGCGATGGAACTACAGGCATCAGGACGATTCGGTGAAACACATTGGCCCCTACGCCGAAGATTTCCACGCTGCTTTCGGACTGCACGGCGAGTCAAATCGTACGATAAGTTCTCAAGACTTGGATGGTGTAGCACTAGCAGCGATTCAGGGATTGAATCAGAAGCTTATGCAGGAACTCGCTGATGTCAGGGCAGAGAAACAGGCCGAGATTGACAGGCTGAAGAAAGAGTTTTCGGAACAGTTCGCCTCACTTGAGCAGCGTCTTCTTGCGATGGAAGCGTCGATGAATTAGTCCACGTACTATATTGATTCTATTCCGGGAGCGTCTTTCGTGATGAGAGACGCTCCCTTGTTGTGTTGGGTCAGATGGAGAAATCTTCGACACGCTAATGGAAGCCAAGGTCATCATCGAACGATGGCGTGTTCATTACACCCAAGTACGCCCCCACTGCGCACTCAATGGACAGCCACCAGCACCAGAAACACTGCTCCATAGAAAGGACTTCACAATCCCAAAACTCCACGCTATACTAGCTTACTAATTCGGACATAATTTATATTGCATTCGTTGACGGGTTGGCGTATACTACGAGCCATAAAAACGGATGCGCGAAAACTTAGCCCCGCCACACAAGAACAGATTCGACGCAAAGCGGTTGCTGCCGTCGAGAAAGGCATGACCCGCGTCAAGGTTGCCGAGGTCTTCGGCGTTACGCGCCACTCCGTGGACCGGTGGGTGAAGGCCTATCGTGCCTCGGGCCCGGACGCACTCAATGTGCGCAAGCGCGGACCGAAAGGAGAGCGGCCCAGCTCTACGCAACCGGCGCGTCCGACGAGTATAAGACCGTGTAGAGGAGATCGCCCGACTTCGCCCTGCCGTCTGGTTCGTGGCTCAACATTGCCTTCACGTCCACCACCTCTACCTTGCTCGCGGTGATCCAGTCATTCACAGCTTGGTCCAGCGCCGCAGTTTTATCCTCATAGCCCTTGAATGTCCGCACGAATATCATGTTCACGCTCCCGCCCGAAAAGATCTGGGTTTCAGTATGGCACTTCCGGCTGCGCCCCGCGATTCAGAAAAGCGAAAAGGCCTCTCTCGCCAATGAGAGGGACACTCTCCCAGGAAACACTCTCTTGCCGTTTCACCAAGTGTCGAACTGGGATGGCGCAGTGGCCGGACAGGCCGCAAAAAGGATAGCGACATGTCTCAATAGGGCATCCGCGGTGTCCCTCGCGTTTCGGCGAGTTCAGAATCTTGGTGGCCAAACCCACGCACTGGGAGTTGAGAATACAGCCCTAGGAGGGATAACGCAATAGACACACATGAGGTGTAGCGAGCAGGCGGCATGCACGACTTGACGTGAGCACACCGAGGGCGGCAGAATTTACGAAGATTCTTTCCACGGGCAAAAGCCCCCCTCTCCCACAGCCGACTTGAATCGACAGTCGAAATTGGCGTAGATTCCCCTTTATCCGCAAACCTGCCAACGGCCATGACGGCGTATGGCCCCATCCACGAATCCCAATGGAGCACCTCGAATTATGTCACAAGACGCTTGGATCATCGACGCAGTCCGCACACCGCGCGGCATCGGGAAACAGGGCAAGGGTTCGATAGCCCATATCCACCCGCAAAAAGTCGCCGCGACGGTGTTGAAGGCCGTGCAAAAACGCAACAACATCAAGACCGAAGAAGTGGACGACGTTATCTGGGGCTGCAATGCGCAACGCGGCCATCAAGGCGCCTGCATAGGGCGCATGTCGGTGTTAGAGGCAGGTTGGGACGAGAGAGCCCCGGCCGTCACGCTTGACCGCTTCTGCGGTTCCGGCATTACCGCGGTCAACATGGGCGCCGCCTCGATTATGGTGGGCATGGAAGACTGCATCGTATCAGGCGGCATCGAAATGATGTCCTATGTCTCTTCGCTCGCGAGCGCCGGCGGCGGTGGAAGCAACGGCGGAGGCGGCAAGGCTGGAAGCGGTAAGGGTGGCACCGGCGCGGGCAGCAGCCTCATGGACGCTGGAAATCTGCATCTCAGGGATATCCACCCGCAGTGGCATCAAGGCGTCTGCGCCGATGTGATCGCCACACTTGAGGGCATTTCGCGGGAGGATGTGGATCGAGAGGGCTTTGAGAGCCAACGGAAAGCTAAGGTGGCCGTCGAAAACGGACACTTCAAGAAATCGGTCGTGCCCGTCTACAACGATGATGGATCGGTCGCTCTCGATCACGATGAATTTCCGCGCCCCCAGACCACGTTGGAAGTCTTGGCCGGGCTGCCGGCGGTCTTCGATAAATTTATGCCCATGACCTTCGACGACACGGGGGAAACCTTCGAGCAACTGGTCAAGCGCAGCTACCCCGACCTCAAGATCGATCACGTCCATCACGCCGGCAACTCATCCGGCGTCGTCGATGGTTCGGGGTGTGTCTTGCTGTCGTCGCCCAAATACGCTAAATCCCAAGGCTGGAAGCCCCGCGCCCGCATTGTCGCCATGGCCAACATGGCCGGCAGCCCAACGCTCATGCTCAACGAGCCGGTGCCCGCGGCCAAGAAAGTCCTCAAGAAAGCGGGCATGACACTCGACGATATCGATCTCATCGAAATCAACGAGGCCTTTGCCGTCGTTTCCCACAAGTTCAAGCGTGACCTCGACGTGGATCCCGAGAAGTGCAACGTAAACGGCGGCGCCATCGCCCTCGGCCATCCTATCGCCGCCACAGGAGCCATTCTTATCGGAACGGTCCTTGACGAACTCGAACGCCGCGATCTCTCGACCGGCCTCGTCACCATGTGCGCGGGCGGCGGCATGGCCCCGGCGATCATCATCGAACGCGTCTAGCGTCCTAAGAAGGGTTGGCAATTCATCGCGCAAGGTCATCGAATTCCAGTGGTCTTGCGCGATTTTTTCAGTAGGGCCTGATAAGCGCACCCGAAAATCAAAAGACGTGGCATAATGATTGCGGGAGAAGCTTCCCTCTCGAGAGGTATGGCTAAATGCAATTAGAGGACTTCGAAGCCGAGGGTCCTGTGGCCTAACACCCGGACGACTTTCCAAAGTGAAGGAAGGGCCTCAAAAGAGAGCGCGCGTCCGGGGCCACAGGCCTCTCGGTGTTTTTTGAGGCGCGCCACGGCGTAGCCGCCATATCGAGAAGACCGCGCAACAGGTCCGGCGCAGATCATCCCGCCAATTGTGAGAACAGTTGCTGGGCCAATCCGACCGCCATGCCCAAGGCCCTATTCACCACCTGGCGGAATGCCGGAACGTAGTAGTATATGACTCCCGCTGCGATGAGCGCGGCGAGTTTCCAGCGTCGCAAGAGCCGCCAGAACGCCATACGAACGAAATGGCCGGCGCGTCTGAAGGAAGCGAGAAGCATTTTGAACCCCGTGCGCAGGGCCCACAGGGCGTCGTTCCGCGCTACAATCCCTTTGCTTCGACTGAACAGGCCGTCGGGCGCGCATTCCAGAATGAGTTCGGTGCAGCCCACGCGAAGCACACCCCTGGGCCGCAACGCGCGCGAACGTATCATGCCAGCCTTCTTGCCATCTACATACACCGCGCCCCCATTGACCGAACGCACTTCGTACCCGTCGCCGGAGGCGGAGAGCTTTGCGTGAACCGAGGTGACCGCGCTGTCGAGCTGCAAGCACACGGCGCACTGCCCATCCTGCCCGACATTAAAGGGAGACCTGTTGATGGGAAACTCGACGCCATCCTCGGGTCCGTTTATGACGGTCAGGCGGTCTGGAAAGCCGGCGGGCCTCATGCGGTCGCTTCCTTCTTCTTCGATTTCGTGTGCGGTTTGCCCTTGCGGAACGTGAGCGTTTCGCCTTCCATCGAGACCTCGATCATATCGCCGGGCCCAAACGCGTTTGCGAGGAGTTGTTCGCTGATCGGCACCGCGATTTCGCGCTCGATGCACCGGCGCAGTTCGCGCGCCCCAAGTTCGTCGCTGTAGCCCTTGTCGGCCAGATATTCGTAGGCGGCGTTGTACATGTGAATCCCGATCTTCTTATCGTGCAGCCTTTGCCGCAACCTGTCGATTAGAACCCGAAGCACACTGTGCACGTCTTCGCGCAGCAGCGGGTAGAATGGCACGATCTCGTCGATGCGGTTGACCAATTCCGGCCGAAAGTGTTCGCGCAGCGCATCCATCAGCTCTTGGGTTTGATCGCCATCGCCGGCACGGTAGAGCTGTTCGGAGCCGATGTTGCTCGTGAAGATTATCAGGGCGTTGCGAAAATCCACGCTGCGGCCATTCGAGTCCTTGAGCCGCCCCTCCTCGAGGATTGGGAGGAATATGTCGAAAATCTGGGGGTGTGCCTTCTCGATTTCGTCGAAGAGCAGAATGGAGAACGGCGCGTCTTGCACGGCGCTGGTAAGGATGCCTTCCTTTTCGCTGCCCACGTAACCGGGTGGCGCGCCGATCAACCGCGACACGGAATGGGATTCCGTATACTCCGACATGTCGAAAGAGATAAGGTGGTCGTTCGAGCCGAAGACTTCCGACGCCAGTTCCTTCGCCAACTGAGTCTTGCCCACGCCGGTCGGGCCCAGAAAAAGCATAACGGCATCGGGCCTGTCTGGGTCGGCCAAGCCGGCCCGCGACTTCTTGACCGCCGCCGCCACCTTGGCGATGGCCTCGTCCTGCCCGACAATTCGCTGCTTGAGCCGTTGTTCCAGATTCACGAGCAACGCGCGTTCTTGCGTGGAGATATCTTCCAACGGAACCGCCGCGGCCTGGCTCACGACTTTGCGGATCGCGTGAGGCGTAATCGTTGACTGCGACTCGCCTTCCGCGGCGGGAGACTCTCGCAGCGCCGCCTGGATGCGGTGCCGCGCACAGGCTTGATCCAGCATGTCGATTGCCTTATCGGGAAGCTGGCGGTTCGGCAAGTAGCGTTCGGTGAGCGATATAGCGGCTTCGAGGGAAGCGCTGTGGATCGAGACTCCGTGGTGTTTCTCCAGCGACGGCGCGAGCGACTTGAGAACCGTCAGGCTTGCCTCCGCCGTCAACGGCTCAATCCGCACCATCTGGAATCGCCGTTCAATCGCCGGGTCTTTCGCGATGAATTGACGGTACTCTTGCAGAGTCGTCGCGCCGATGCAATGGAGATCGCCCCGTCCGAGCGCGGGTTTCAATAGATTGGCGAGGTCCATCCCATCCCCGTCCGTCGAACCCGCGCCCATAATCAAATGGATTTCGTCGATAAACAGAATCGTGTCCGGCGAACTCTTTAGATCGTTCAACAGCGCTTGAACTTTCTCCTCGAACGCGCCGCGATACTGCGTCCCAGTCATGAGCGAAGCGACTTCCAGTTCGAGGACCTGCTTGTTGCCAAAGACTTGCCGGAAGCCCTCCTTCGCCGTCTCGACGGCAAGCCCTTCGGCGACTTTCGTCTTGCCCACGCCCGCCTCTCCCACGAGGATCACATTGTGCTTTCCCTTGCGCGCGAGGATTTCGATAATTTCATAGATCTCCGCGTCGCGGCCCACGGCCGGTGCCAGCCTTCCGTTCCGCGCGAGGGCTGTAAGATCGCGCGTGAGCGAATCCACCCCCTGAAAATTCTCGACCGGATGAGAATCATCCCGGATCGCCGTCTTCTTTCCTTCTGTGGCGGCAAGCTGGGCCGGGAGCGGCGCCAGGTTCGCCGCCTTCGCGGCCTGGAGGAGGCCGGTGCGGAGTGACTCGACAATCCTCCCCCGATCCAATTCCGCGGCGTCCATCATCCGGCTCGGGGAGGCGTGGGCATCGGACAGGATCGCCAGCAACAGATGGCCGCCGGTCGTAGCGCCCGAGTGGAGTTTCTCGGCCAAGCGAGAGGCTTCGCTTGTTAGGGTGGCGGCCCGTGGCGTGTAATAGACTTCGCCGGCGACGGCCGGGGCTATTCCTCGCCAAGCGTCCGCCTGGACGAACTGCGCCGTCTTTTGAAGTGCGCTTCGTTGGGCAGTAGAAAGGCTCTCCGGCAAGCTACCCTCGTTGGCGACAAGCGCTTGGAACAGGTCCTCGACCCCGACGTAACACTTCCCGCCACGAATGCTGAGATTCGCGGCTTCGTCCAACAGCTTCCCGATATCTTCGGATACTCTCACTTGCACGGAGAAACTTCCTTTCGGCGATCACGGACACCTAGCCCGGACATCTCATCACTTTTCTACTGCGACGGCGGATAAGTCTCGTCATAGCAACCTTCTCCACCGTCTCGCTACGAAACCCGGTGAGATTTCCGGGCTAGCTGCGAGCGTAATAGGAATTCGCAAGTCTGCCCAAATCTCTTGGCAGTATCAACATGCGCAAAAGCGGAGAAGACCGGGGGCCTAATGTGGGCTTCGCTCACAACCCAGGAACCACAAAAAGAAGTCCAGTTACACCGCTTCCCATTTCTTCGACCTCGCCGATTTCTCCACAGCGTCGAGGACGCGGTTGCATTGCAGTCCATCTTCGAAGGTTGGGTACGAGACTTTCTTGCGGTTCAACTCGCGGATGAAGTCATAGAACTCGTGCGTGAACAGGTGCTCGTATCCGATGATGTGCGCCGGCGGCCACCACGCGTCGGTGTAGGGATGGCCGGGATCCGTGGCGTTGACCCGGCGGAAACCCTGGGCTTGGTCCGGGTCAGCGCTGTTGAAGTACTGGAAGTAATTCATGTCCTCAAGATTCCATACTACAGAGCCTTTGCTACCGTTGATCTCGAAGGTGTGATGATTGCGGCGTCCCGGCGCAAAGCGGGTCGCTTCGAAGGTAGCCAGCGTATTTCTTCCCTTGAACCGGGCGAGGACGATAGCCGCATCGTCGACGGTGACCTTGCCGGTTTTCGCCTTTTTCGACGCGCGTTTGCCCCGGTGCAACCCCGTGTCCGAATCGGCGATCTTTCGCTTCTCGATGAACGTCTGGGTAGCCGCCGAGACTTCGCCGATCGGCCCGACCAGATTGTGGCACATGTCGAGGATGTGCGCGCCGATGTCTCCCAGCGCACCCGAGCCCGCGTGCTTCTTTTGCAGCCGCCAGACCAGCGGGAAGTCGGGATCGACAATCCAGTCCTGTTGATAGGCCGCGCGGAAGTGATAGATCTCGCCCAATTCGTCCGCCTCGACCATCTTCTTAATCGTAGCGACCGCCGGGGCGAAGCGGTAGCTGAATCCGCACATGTGCTTGACGCCGGCTTTCCTCGCCGCGGCCAGCATGGCCTCCGATTCTTTTGCCGTATTCGCAAGCGGCTTTTCGCAGATAATGTGTTTGCCCGCCTTCGCCGCGGCGATGGTTATAGGCTTGTGCAGGTCTCCCGGCGTTGCGATATCCACAATGTCGATATCGTCGCGCGCGACAACTTCTCTCCAATTCGAGCTATGCTCTTCCCAGCCCATCTTGAGCGCGGCCGCTTTCGTCTCATCTGGGTCGCGCCCACACAAGACCTTCATGACGGGTTCGGCTGGCAGATCAAAGAACTTGCTGACTTGCCGCAGTCCGTTGCTGTGCGCTTTCCCCATGAATTTCGTGCCAATGAGAGCTACGTTCAGTCTTTTCTTCCCCATCAAATTCTCCTTCCGCGGCATTGGATGCGACGTGCACCTGGCAATTGAGGTATTATAGGAGCAGTTCGGGGGAGGGACAAGAATCGCGAAGCACGGCTGGGATGCATTCCCGCGCGGAGCGAGCGTGCGAGAAAAGAACATCCCCCTTGATTCCCTAGCAGCAGCAGGGCGGGACGATGTGCGAGGGCGATGAGTAGGCCCGCCTGAGCCCTCTCGCCGCGCGAAAGACGCTTGATGCGCCTTGTTGTCGAGACGGAAGGTGGTGCGTAGCTCTTCGGCGAAGCTCGGGTCACAGTTCGGATAGAAGGCCCGCGTGTAGCGAATCAATTGGACGGCGCGCATCCACCACGGCAAGTCGCGGTCTTCGGATAGGTAGCCGATGCGTGACAGCACATTGACGGTGTCGCGAACGGGATCCATGCCGAAAATCTTCACGTCCCCGTCTTTTACTTTGAGCGCGCCCAGCAGATGCTTGATGAGCGTCGTCTTTCCCGCGCCGCTTTCGCCCAGCTAACCGAATACGCAACCGCGAGCACGGTCAGGCTCACGTTGTCGAGCACACGCTTGCGGCCAAAGCTGCGCGAGAGATTCCGCACTTCTACCGCCGGGTCGGACATCGCTTCCATCAGCCGGTCTCCTTATTGTTTGCGTCGAATGCGTTTCGCTGTTGATTAAGCAGGTTGATGAGATCTTCCATGCTGACGCCGAGCTGCTCGGCTTCCACCAAGAGCGCGTCGGCCCGATCAGCGAGAATGCGGTTCTTCTCTTCCTCGGAATAGGGGGAGCCATTGGCTGCCACGCGGGTGCCCGACCCTTGTTTCGAGAGCAACACGCCCGCCGCCCCAAGTTCGCGATAGGCGCGCGCAACGGTGTTCGGGTTTACAAGGAGTTGCTGGGCTAGGACGCGTATGGCGGGCAGTTCGTCACCGGGGAGGAGGCGTCTTGAGGCGACCAGATATTTCACTTGATTGACAATCTGCTGGTAAATGGGGACGCCGTCATTTGGAGAGACGCGTATTTGCATGGAAATTGACTCGCCGCGATGATTAATGTATGAACACATTAATACATTTGGCGCCGGATCTCAAGTGCCTCGAGCCCCCGCCGCGTTCGGCGCTCCTACTCCTTGGGCTCCTTCCTATTCTTGGGGGAAATGTTGGGCCACGGCCTGTCTGACATCCGGTTCTGTCCGGTTTTCCGCGGCCTTGACCACTTCTTGCGCCCTGGCGGTGTCGCCCTTGTGTAACTCGAGAGCCTTGATTGCGGCGACGGCCATGCTGGCTCGGCCGTCTCGCACGAGATCGATGAGGAAGGCGACGGATTCTTCGGCTCGCGTCAGCGCCATTCCCAGGAGCAGCGGTTCTCGGTCGCCGTCCTGGATGTAGGCGTCATAGGCCTTGCGCAGACGGGGGAAGGATTCGGGCAGATGAGCTTCTCCTATGGCGAGGGCGGCTTGTTCGACTATGGCGGGCTCGTCGTCTTGGAGGAATTCGGCCACGAAGTCGAGAGAGCCTTCCCCGTCGATCTTCATGAGGGCTTCGAGGCATGTTCCTGTTATGAATGCATCGGGGTCGCTGGCTCGGGCTTTGGTTCGCAGGAGGAGCTGGGCGGTGCGCCCGCCCAACTCGCCCAGGATGTGGGTGGCGCCTTCGCGCGCGCGGGGTTCCGGGTCTTGGATGAGGTCGGCCAGTACGAAGTCGGCGTCGGGATGGAGCAGCTCGGCCAAGGCCGACGCGGCCGCGACGCGCAAGGGGGCCGCGGTGTCTTCTCTTCCGCAGTAGACGGGTTCTGGCTGTACGTGCCGCGCCGCATGGAGAAGGAGATCCTCTCGCAGATGCTCGATTTCGCGCAACGCTTGCACGATGGCGAGTTTTGCCACGCAACCTGGATCCCGTTTTACGGGGTCTGTCATGAAGTGTTCGAACGCGGCGGCCAGGGCGTCTACGCAAGACGCCTCGCGCCACGTCTCGGCGACACTTGCGGCGGCTGCCACGATGTGGTTGTTCTTGAGGCGGAGCGCACGCGCGATTTCTTTGACGCCGGCGGTGCTGGACGGCTCTTGGGCTAGGCGTCTGAGCCGCCGCGCTCGCTCATCTAAGGTTTCACGGGCTGGCATGACGGCCTAACGGATGGGGGGGCGGATCGATCCCCAACGTTGGCGATGCCAGCCCGGCCGTCACGGCGTCATCTGGCGCCGGCTTCCGACGTTTTGAGCCAATCGATGCCGCGTTGGCGTATGGTGCGTTTGTCGAATTTTCCGGAGGCTATCCGGGGCAAGGGGTCGTCTATGAACAGTATGTGATCGGGCACCTTGAAGGCGGCCAAGTGTTCGCGGACGTGGGCTTTTAGCTGGTCTTCGGTGGCTTCGCACCCGTTCTTGAGGTAGACGGTGACGCACACGATTTCGCCTAGCCGGTCGTCTGGCGCGCTGTGGGCAGCGGCTTCGTTTACGGACGGGTGTTCGTAGAGCACATGTTCGATTTCGCCGCATGCGATGTTCTCGCCGCCGCGGATGATGAGATCCTTGGAGCGCCCGGTGATGAACAGGAATCCTTCTTCATCCAGATGCCCGATGTCGCCGGAATAGATCCAGCCGTCGCGCAGCGTTTCCGCGGTGGCCTCGGGTTTGTTCCAGTAGCACCGCATGTTGGCGGCAGATTTCATGCAGATTTCGCCGTCTTCGTTGGGCCCGAGCACGGTGCCGCCGCCGTCGCGGATCTCGATTCGTACTAGTGGCGGGCAGGGGCGTCCCACCGAATCGGGACGCGCCAGGTAGTCGTCGCCGCCGATTGTCGTGCCGATGGCGTCGGTCTCGGTCATGCCGTATCCTGTGCTCGTCACGGCCATGGGAATGCGCTCGTGAAGGAGTTTGACGTGTTCGGGTGGCCGAGCCGCTCCGCCGCCACCGATGCTGCCCAGGCTGCTCAGGTCGTACTTGTCTAGATCGGGGGAGTTGAGGATTTCGCCGATCATGGTGGGCACGCCTTCGATGGATGTGAGGGATTCTTTTTCGGCCAATTCGAGGGCTTTCTCGGCGCTCCATTTGTACATAAGGACCAGTTTGCGGCCCACGCGAAAGCTCATGAACAGCATCGTATGCAGGCCGGATACATGGAACAATGGAACATTAAGCAGCATGACAGATGCAGGCATCTGGGCTGCTAGAGAGTCCTCGAATGCGGCGGCCCCTCGCTGGAGCCACTGGATTAGCCGGTTTCGCATGCCGGGGTCGTCGTCTTGCATGAGGCCGCCGATCATGCCCAGGCACGAAAAACCCATGAGAGCGGAAATGATGCTTCGGTGGGTCAGCACGACGCCCTTGGGGTGGCCGGTCGATCCCGAGGTGTACATGATCACCGCGTCGCTGTCGGTATCGATGGGCTGGCTGGGCAGCGCGTCGCCGGCCGACGGCTCCATGAGGTCGGCCATGTTCAACACGCCTTCAGGCAGATCCCCCTCGGGCCGCGCGATGGCGATTCCCAGATCCAACATGTTGCGGAAGGGCTCCATCCGCAGCCAGCGCTGGTGGTCGACGAATGCGAACCGCGCGCCGCTATCGCTCAAGCCGTATTCGAGTTCTTCTCGTTCCCACCACGAATTCAGCGTTACGGCAACGGCCCCGACAGCGAGTATGGCTTCGACGGCGGGACAGTATTCGGGGTAATTGCGCATCGCGATCGCTACGTGGTCGCCCGGCCGGACTCCCAGGTCTTGCAGGGACTTGGCGAGGGCGACGGCTCTCTTGTGGACCCCGCCGTAGGTCAGGCGCTCGTTTTCATAGATGAGAAATTCGCGGTCGGCGAAATGGGTGTTCGAGAAAGTGAAGAACTCGCGCATGTCGTTTGGCGCGTTGGTGAAGACTTCGAATTCGACGCCGCGAATTGATGTGGTGGAAACGGCGTAAGCTGAATCCTCGGATCGGAGAAACGCGATCGCGGCCTCTCTCGTTAATGGGGCATCGGGAAGGGGGGGCATATATTGATTTCCTGTATTCTGTAATTCAAACTTGATGGGTGCGGAAACGGATTTCGCGGCAATCCCATCAAACTTCTGGTAGTAACCATGGGGAGTTAATCAGAAATCGGGCCTGGAATCAAACGGAGAAGCGCGAGAATTAGAGCTAGTTGCCTAGTTTATTGACTGACAATTGGTAGAAGTTCTTTGAAGGCAAGGCATACGTCTTCTGTCATCCTGAACGAAGTGAAGGATCTCTCTATGGTGAATTCGCCTATCGTTGGAGGTTGCTCATGACCAATGGTTTGAATGGGGTAAACGATTCGTTCATGGTCTAGGCCATGGCGCGCAAGATTATGATGCGGAAGTAGGGGTCGTTGAAGGTGAAGTAATTGTGCCCAAGAACCGTTCCGAAGACTCTCCCCTTTCCTTTCTCCGTGGTCCACATGGTGGGCCAGGCCTTCCCATCGAGTTCTTCTGGCCTCGGAGGCCGAGTCGATGCTGAAGTCGGGCCGCCCTGGGCAGTCATGAGCGTTGCGATCGACTCCGCGTCTCCATTGAGATTCCAATAGAGTTCGTCGGCGAAGTCGAATTCTTTTGGGAAGCCTTCGAGGATGGCGGATTGGGAGCCTACTTCGGTAACACTCGCTGGGTTCGGCATGGGGCCCCATAGGGTGGATCCATTCGGAGAGTTTTCGACCCCATAGGCCAATCCGATGCGTTTGGCCAATTCGTTGCCTGAACTCTCCAAAATGGCGAGATGAAAAAACATTAACCCGCCACCGCGCGCCTGGAAGGCGTCCATGAGTTCGTATTCCTTGTCGCCCCACGGCTTGGGTTGCTGCGCATAGAAGACGATCAGATCGGCTTTCGCCCATTGTTCGCCGGAGGGGAAGTACATGGCGTATTCGGCCGTGACACGCGGAATCTGGGGGAGCAATGTGTTGACGAAGCGGTCCATAACCCAGCCGTACTCATGGCCACCTCGGTCGTGATTCTTGTCGACCCCCCAGACCCAGACGATATTGAGGTCGCGGGACGGCTCAGTCGCCGCCGCCGTCCCCATGATGCGTTCGATTTGGGCGGGATCGCGCTTGAGCGGCTTTTGCCACGGGTGCTGAGCATGGGCCTGGAGTGGGGGAACAGGGCTAAGAAGGCGGCTAGAATACCTCGATTCGCTGCGCGGATCGTGAACATGCGCGGTCCCTTCGTCTGCTGCCTACCCGCGTGGGAACGGTTATTCTTCGTTTTCGTCGGACAGAACAACCAGCAATTCGCCGTTGGCAACTTGATCGCCCTCGCTCACGTGTATGGCCTCGACTTGGCCAGCGTAGGGCGCGGTGATCTGGTGTTCCATCTTCATGCCTTCCAGGATGAGCATCAGATGGCCCTTTTCGACTTGTTCTCCAACGGCAACAAATATCTTGAGGACGTTACCGGGCATGGGCGCGACCAATCCGCCGGACTCGCCTAGCAGGTTTCTGGGCGGAAAGCGGCGCACTTCCACGAGTTCAACGTCGCCCCTGAATCCGTGAAGCAACCAGGAATCCCCGCTTGAGGTCACGGCGGTCGTGCCACGGTGGTCGCCGATTACCAGTTCGATCTCCTCTTGCGTCCGCCGTTGAATCATGACGTCGTAGGATTCGCCTCCGGCCTCGACAGCGAAATTGCCGCTGCGTTGAATGCGGTAGTTGACGGTGATTTCCTCTTCGCCGTGCCGAAACACGATGGTCTCCGGAGGCATGTTCGAGTTGCGCCATCCGGACGGAATCGTCTTCAGCGTCTTTGCGTTGTCCCGGCGGCGGCCCTGCGCAAACATGGCGGCGGCAATGGCTGATTCCACGGCTTCTTCTCGCTCGACAACGCGCCGCGCAGCCGGGGCGATGCGTTCGATGAAGTCCGTTGTCGTGTCGCCGGCGAGAAACGCCTGGTCGCGCAGCGTACTCACAAGGAAGTCGCGGTTGGTTGTGATGCCCTGGATGCGGGTCGTCTCCAACACTCTGGCCAGGCGGAGGGCGGCCTCCCGGCGCGCCGGCGCGTGTACGATTACTTTGGCCAGCATGGGGTCGAATTCGATGCCCACTTCGCTGCCGGATTCGACGCCCGAATCGAAGCGCGCTTCGGCGGAACGCGAGGGTTCCCACACGTCAACGATGCCGGGCGATGGCAGGAAGTCCTTATCGGGATCTTCGGCATACACTCGGGCTTCGATCGCGTGGCCGTCGATCCGCAGGTCGTCTTGGTTGTATCCCAGCGCTTCGCCTTGCGCGATGCGCAACTGTTCGCGAACCAAGTCGAGCCCCGAGATTGCTTCGGACACGGGATGTTCCACCTGCAAGCGGGTATTCATCTCGAGGAACCAGAAGTCCTCGCCGTCCAATAGGAATTCGACGGTGCCGGCCGAACAGTAGTTGCTTGCTTTTGCGGCTGAAACGGCGGCTGCGCCCATCTTCGCCCGCAACTCGGGGCTGACGGCCGGAGACGGCGCTTCTTCGATAATCTTCTGATGGCGCCGCTGAATTGAACATTCGCGTTCGAAACAGTGGAGCATATTTCCATGGCTGTCGCCGAGAACCTGGATTTCCACATGCCGGGACGAGGTGAGCCAGCGTTCGAGAAAAACTGTGTCGTCTCCGAACGCCGCGGCCGCTTCCCGGCGCGCGCCGTCGACGGCTTCTTGGAGTTCCACTTCGGATTCGACGACCCGCATCCCCTTGCCACCGCCACCGGCGGAGGCCTTTATGAGAACCGGATAACCGATTTGTTTTGCCGCCGCTGCGGTATCGTCTCCGGGCTTGAGTTCAGAAGATGGGAGCGTCGGGACACCCGAGCGATCCATCAGATTCTTGGCAGCCAACTTATCACCCATCTGGCGGATGGCGTCGGGTGGCGGCCCCACCCAGATCATGCCCGCGTCCAGAACGGCTTGAGCGAAACCGGCGTTCTCGGCGAGAAACCCGTAGCCGGGATGAACCGCATCGGCTCCTGCGCGCTTGGCCGCCGCCAGCACCTTATCGACATTCAGATAGGTATCGGTAGAGGATCGTCCTTGCAGGGGGACGGCTTGGTCCGCTTCGCCCACGAATGGCGCTCCGGCATCGCCATCGGAATAGATCGCGACGGTGCCGACGCCTATCTGGTGGGCCGAACGGATAATCCTTCGCGCAATCTCGCCGCGATTGGCAATGAGTAAACGTGTGATGGATTGGCTCTCAATTACATTCGCCATATGCCGTATCCCTTCGCTCCTTCGACTTTTTCGTTGTGACAAATGGACAGAGTCATGGAAATCACGGTGCGCGTGTCGCGGGGATCGATCATCGCGTCGTCGGACACTCTGGATGTGGCGAAGAGGCCTTTCGAGCGCTCCTCCGCCCAATGCTCGACCGTCTCCACGCGCCTCGCGTCGGCTTCTTCATCGAACTCTTGTCCGCGACGCTCAGCGGCCGCGCGCCCTACGATTGTCATGACGCCTGCCATCTGCTTGGGCCCCATCACCGCGATTTTTGCCGTCGGCCAAATGAAGGTGAAGCGCGGTCCGAAGCCCCGCCCGCTCATGCCATAGTTACCCGCGCCATACGAGGCGCCGGGGATGATCGTGATGTGTGGAACGGTGGAATTAGAGACGGCGTTAATCATTTTCGAGCCGTTCTTGGTGATACCTCCCCGTTCGAAGTCCGTTCCCACGATGTAGCCGGTGATGTTGTGCAGGAAGAGTAGCGGCACGTCGATTTGGTTGCAGAGCTGGATGAACTGCGCGGCTTTCTCCGATGATTCTGAGAACAGCGCGCCGTTGTTCCCGAGGATTCCGACGGGATACCCGTCAACGGACGACCAGCCGCAGACCAATGTTGGTCCGTACAAGGGCTTGAATTCCTCGAAGCGAGAACCGTCGACAACGCGGGCGATTACGTCGCGAATGTCGAAAGGCGTTTTGAGATCCCTGGATACGATTCCCAAGAGTTCTTCTCGGTCGTGTACCGGTGGATCGTTGGGCATGCTGGGGCCGGGCCCCAACTTGCGCCAGTTGAGGTGCGCGATGAGTTCGCGGCACATGCGTATTCCGTCGAGTTCGTCTTCGGCCAAATAATCGCCTAGCCCTGAAATTTGCGTATGCATGTCGGCGCCGCCGAGACTTTCGGCGTCGGCGTCTTCGCCGGTGGCCATCTTGACGAGCGGCGGGCCGCCGAGAAATACCTTGGACTGATTCTTGATGAAGATGTTGTAGTCGCTCATGCCCGGCTGATAGGCGCCGCCCGCCGTCGATGCGCCGAACACGACTGAGATGGTGGGGATGCGCATCTTAGAGAGTTCGGTGATCTCGTAGAAGAGTCTCCCCGATTCGGCGAAATGGCCGGTTTCGCGCTTTATGGCCTCTTCCGGATCGCCTCCTCCTCCGCCTCCGCGAAGATCGGCGCCGGCGGATTCCACGAACTGCACGTAGGGGATTCGGTTTTCGCGGGCGAGTTGGAGGCCGCGCATCAGTTTCTTGCCGTTGAACGGATTGAACGCGCCGGCTTGAACGGATGGGTCGTGGCCTAATATCAGGCATTCGACATCGGCGATGACTCCGATACCCACGACGAATCCCGAGCCGATGGTGTAGTTCGAGCGCCAGCCCGCCAGGGGGCTGATCTCGAGAAAGGGAGAATCTCTATCGAGCGCCAGACTGATTCGCTCTCTGATGGGCATCTTGTCTCGGGAACGGAGCCGTTTGATAGCCTCCTCTCCGCCACCCTTGCCGGCTTCCTCCATCAGTTCGCCGATGGTGTCCAGCATCTCCAACATGTCCGTTCGGTTCTGTTGGTACGCTTCGGACCGGATATCGAGTTTTGACTCCAATTCAGGCATTCTAATCTACTCTCCTAATAGTTCTTTGAGTGGCTGTTGGCCGCATGTCCGTTCGGCGCTCGTCGAGGAGCGCCTTGCCCCCTGGCTTAACGCCCGCGGTAAATGGCTGGCAAGATGTCCGGACTTCCCTTCTCAATACCTTCGAGGATACGGGAGAACAAGAGTGTCGCCGAGCCGATGGGCGTATCCGTTAGGCTTTCGCGACAACGGTCTCGGGCAGCTTTTGCGCCAGTATATCGACGGCTTGCTCGACCATCTGTTCCACGACTTCCTTTGCCGATGGGACATCGTTGATAAGGCCGGACACTTGTCCGGAGAAGGGCCCGACGAATTCGTACTTCTTGGCTTTGTGGAAGCTGCCGATGACGGCGGAAGCCAGCAGGCCCTGTTGGCCGAAGGGAAGCATATCCAGGCCCGACTCTTCCCAGACGTCGTGAATCTCGCTGTAGATAGTTCGGGAGGTCTTTCCGGTGTAAAGCTTGGAGCGCCGCGTGTCTTCGTCGGTCGCGTTAACGATGAATTCCGCCTGCTCGTCAACGAGACCGCTTTCCTTCGTCGCGAGAAAGCGCGTGCCAACCCAAACGCCCACGCAGCCCATGGCTAAACAGGCCGCCAGCGCCCGGCCATCGCCAATGCCTCCCGCGGCGAGAAGCGGCGTGTCGCCGACGGCGTCCAGGGCCTGCGGCAAGAGGGCCAGCGTACCAATCCGGCCTGTGTGGCCGCCTGCTTCGTGTCCCTGTGCCACCACGAAATCCGAGCCCCCTTGCGCGACGCGGCGGGCGTTTTTCGTGTTGCCCGTGAGCCCCATCACTTTGACTCCGGCCTTGTGGGCATCTTCGACCATAAAGGCGGGATTCCCAAGTCCCGCGCAGAAGAGTGGAACTTCTTCTTCGATGATCGCTTTGATGGCAGCGCGAGGGCGGGCCGTCGTGGAACCGCCTTTGATTTCGATGTCCAGGTCGGGAAGGTTGTACTTCTTCTTGACGTTCACGAACCAATCGTAATATTTCTTGGGAAGCCTCTGCAGCGCGTCCTCGATAGGAATGCTCTTTATATCCTCCGGTCTCGTGTCGCCCGCCTCGACCTGCGCCGCGGGCAGAAGGATGTCGACGCCGAAGGGCTTATCGGTTTGCTTCTTGATCTCACGGATGGCGTCCCGCATTTCGTCTACCGTAAACCCGGCCGCGCCTAGAACGCCCACACCGCCCGCTTCGGAAACCGCGACGACGAGCTCGACGGTCGCGCCGGTGCGCTCGCCTATCAGGCTCGGCCCCATGCCCGCGCTGCAGATAGGATACTCAACCCCCATGATTTCACAGAACTTCGTTTTTAATGTCGGCTTGCCCATATTGTCCCCTCATGTCTGTTATGTTTCGTCGTCAACAGCCGCTGCAAAAGAGTCGAGCCACCCACCGACGCGGGCTAGCGCACGCGCTTGATGCCCCGAAACGGTTCGCAATACTATGTCGGCACAGGGCCGGACTTGCAGCCAGTGGCGCATCATGGCATATTCTCGTCGTGCGGTTTAAGAGCGCCAACCGCGCAGGTGTCAATGCGCGCCATGGACCCCGGATGATACTCGCAGCCCCTTGCCGGGCCCTTCGCGCCGTGAAGCGGCGTCATCCCTAAGAACCGGGGACTGCGAACCGAGCGGAGAATTCGCACTCAAAACAACGATACCTCAGAACGGAATCTGGTTCAATACTGGCGCGGAAGCCTGGGACGGGCAGCGCCGGACCAGGCTGATAGAGTTAACTAGGTCAAGAATTGTGCCGCCTGCCATTTCGCGCTCCGGCGCCTTTGGAGGGAGAATGAGGCGGATGGTCTAACACTAAAAGGAAAGGAGATTTCGATGGCCGCAGATAGTTTCCCCGTGGAGGGCAGTCATATCATGATGTTTGCCCGAGCGGTGGGTGACCCCAACAAGATTTATTACGACGAGGAGCACGCGAAGACAACGGAGCCAGGCGGGATAATCGCCCCGCCCACCTTCGCGCAAGCCAGCGCCCAGTTCGATGAGAACTACTCCTTGCGCCCGAAGATTGGCGTGCCGTGGCATGGCTCGGCGAAAGAGGCGACCGGAGTAAAGCCCAAGGGAAGCTCCTCGGACAACCCCCCCGAAAAATCCTCGAAGAAACCCTCGGGCGGTGGACTGCACGCGGAGCAGCATTTCGAGTATCACCGCCATATTGGGCCCGGCGATGTTCTCACGGCAACGGAGAAACCGGGCAAGTCCTGGGAGAAAGAAGGGCGGCGCGCCGGGAAGCTGAAGTTTTCCGAATCGATTATCGAGTACCGCGACCAGAATGGTGAATTGGTGATAACGGCCCGTGGCGTCAGTGTAACAACCGAACGCCCCGCGGACCAGTAGGAGAAAATCATGGCTCTAAACGCAAGCAAGTTGACCGTGGGCGATGCCCACGAAGAGCGAGTAGTCGAGAATCTCTCGCGCACCCAATTGGTCCAGTACGCCGGAGCTTCGGGCGACTATAACCCGGTTCATACGGACGAGCCTTACGCCAAAGAGATCGCGGGTTACCCCACCGTCTTTGCGCACGGTATGCTCAGCATGGGGCTCACGGGTAAAATGCTGACGAATTATGTGGGTGACGGCCGTTTGACCAAGTACGGTGTCCGGTTTACCCGCCAGGTGTGGCCGGGCGACTCCCTCGTTGCCAAAGCGACGGTCGAGGCCATCCGCGAAGAGAACGGCCAGCACCTCGTCGACTTGGCCGTTTCCACGACTAATCAAGACGGCCAGGAAGTCGTGAAGGGATCGGCCACGGCGCGAATCGACGCGTAGGCGCTCGGGCCGGTCACGATCAAGAGATAATCAACTGGGAGGGCGAAGCGCCGCATCGGCTACGTCCTCCCGGACTTTCCCGTCAGCAGAGGCGACTCTGAAAGCAGAGTAAAGCGTACGTCTTCTGTCATCCTGAACGAAGTGAAAGATCTCGATACGCCAGAAGCCCAACATGGCTTTGCCGATCGAGTCGAGCGCGAGCGCATTCGGTGAGTCGGCATTCTGCTATACTCGCCCGCTATGAAACCAGCCACTATCGCGCGCCGACTCGTCCGCGGCCTTGAGGACTTGCGATTCGCGCCGCCAATCACGCACGTGTACAACCCCCTCGTCCACGCGGTGAAACCCCATCGCCTATACCTTGAACGCTATGCCGGGGCGCCGAAGGAAGTACTGCTTCTCGGCATGAATCCGGGCCCATTCGGGATGGCGCAGACGGGCGTGCCCTTCGGCGACGTAGCCATGGTCCGCGATTGGCTCGGCATCGAAGCGCCGGTCGGCAAGCCGGAGAGGGAACATCCGAAGCGTCCTGTCCTCGGCTTCGATTGCGTGAGGAGCGAGGTGAGCGGGACGCGCCTGTGGGGATGGGCGCGCGATTCTTTCGGCACACCCGAGCGCTTCTTCCGTCGATTCTTGGCGTGGAATTACTGTCCGCTTGTCTTCATAGAGGATAGCGGGCGGAATCGAACGCCGGACAAGTTGCCGAAAAACGAACGGGATCCCTTGTTTAGCGTGTGCGACGCGGCCTTGGTTCGAATGATCGAGCATCTTCAACCCCGCCACGCCGTCGGCATCGGAAGATTCGCCGAGAGCCGGCTCCGCGCTGTCGTGGCAGACGAGTCGATTTCCATCGGCGCTATCCCTCACCCCAGCCCCGCCAATCCCAAGGCCAATAGAGGATGGTCGAAAGCAGCCGCCACGGCCTTCGAGCAGATGGGAATCGAGATCTAGGCTGGCGCGGCGCGGCCGCAACCAGACTCCCCATGTTCGGCGCAAGGAATTTTGCTCTTCCCTCAATAGCTGCTTGTCTCTACCGTTGGTAAGATTATAGAGTGAGTTCATGAGTATGATATTTGGAAACACAGAACCACGAATGCACACCCAATACACACGAATCGTGAAAGCATTCGTGGTTCCCTTTCAATCCCGTTCCATCCTGTCAAGCAAAGAAACGCGGGAACGAGATTCCTCGGCGTGAATTCTTGTGGCGCCGAGCGCGGATTTATTAGTCGTTTGACATGCTCTTTTGGAGTGTGGCAAAATCCTCTCGTTTTTGCGCATGACGCATCCTTGCGCCTGGGTTGCGCCGCCTCAGACGGCTGAACTGGCCGATGTGGCTAGGCAGGTAGGGCTTTGGGTTTCTCCTCTCTTGTGGGACTCTGTCGCTCTATTGATATATAAGCGGGGTTTTAGTGGTTACAATAGGACAATCTAACGGATCGATCTTACCTACTGTCGCTGAACGCGAACGGGAGTTGCTAGCGCAGATCGAAGCGTCGGAAGCCGAAGCGCGCGACATTGTGGACAACGCCCATTCGGATGCGCGCAAACATCTTTTGGATGCGGAGAACCGGTTGCTGGAAGAGGTCGCGGCGATTCGGCGGGAACGCGAACAAGAACGTGAAAGTGCCTTTCATGAAACGGTGGACGCGGCCGAGAGTGAATTGGCCGGTGTGCGCGAGGAGGCTCTGGGAAAAGTGTCCGGCGTGGCCGAGCAGGTCCTGGAACTTTTCATGCCTGGCGATTCGAGGGGAAATTCCTGAACGATGATCACCCTGATGTCCCGAGTGGAAATCGTCTGTCTTAACGTGGTCCGCGACGCTGTGGTCCAGTCCCTTCACGCGCAAGGGCTCCTCCATATCGACGAAGCCGAGACTGCCCTGGACGACGAGAATAGCGTTGTTGAGACGGATAGCGGCGTCGAAGAGAGCGAGGCGCCCTTTTTCAATCCGGTTAATCTTGAGGGCGATGCCCAACAGGAACTGGTCTCCTTCGAGAATATGGCGCGTTCGCTCAGCGAAGCCCTACCGCTCCTTTTGACGCAGCCGTCCGCGGACGAAGTGAGCGCGTTTCTTTCCCATGTCGTGGCCCTGTCTGAAGAAAAATGGACGCAGAGCTTGCGCGAGAAGACCTCGGTTATTCGCGATCTAACGCGCCGAAGGGCCGCGCTGAGGGACAATATCGATGTTCTCCACAATTATCGCCTTATCTTGAAACAGGTGCTGCCCGCGTTGGGTGGCCCGAATACGGTTTTGGGCAAGGGCACCCGTGCGATTGTGCTTTCCGGCGATGTTGATCGGGCGGCCGCGCAGCTTCGGGAGCGGTTTGACGAAGAGCTGGGTTCAGATTGCGAGTTTCTCTATAACAAGACGGACGACACGGCCCTTGTCGGGCTTGTTTCTTTCCCAGAAGGGAAGGGCGACACGGTAAGCTCCATCCTCAGCAGTCAGGGCATCAGCCCGGTAGATCTGAGCGATGAGGACTACCAAGACGCAACTATCGCCCAGGTGATTTCGCGGCTTGAAGCCGCCATGGAAAAGCAACGCGAACAGGTTTATGGGTTGCGCACGGAACTCGAAACGGCCTCCATGGCATCGGGTCCGGAGCTACTCGCGATGAAGAGCGTCGTGGCCGACAAGCTGGCCCAGTTGCGCGTAAAGACCCAGTTCGCCGAAAGCCAGATGGTCACGGTAATTCAGGGCTGGATTCCTGAAGATCAGTATTCCGCGCTTGAAAGCGCCGTCGAAAGCGAGTTTCCAGGCCAGGTCGATGTCAACCGCATCAAGCGCGAAGGGTCGGGTCACCAATCTATTCCGACGCTTCTGAGCAATCCGAAACTGTTCAAGCCCTTTGAGGTCGTTCTCAAGCTTTTCAAGCCCCCCACCTACGGAACAATCGATCCCACGATCATGGTGGCGATTTCCTTCATCGTCTTCTATGGGTTCATAGTGGGAGATGTGGTTTACGGCATCGTGATTTGGCTGACGGCCCACGCGTTGGGGAAGAAGTTGGCGCACATCCCCGCCGGGGTTGACGTGAGCAAGGTGGGCAAGTGGATGGGGGGCTCGTCGATGTTCTTCGGCGTTTTGTATGGAGAGTACGCGGGCGAGTGGTTCCCCGGCCTCTTGGGCATACCTCACCTCTGGTTTCACCGCGGGCACGAACTCAACCAATTGCTTCTCTATGCCCTCTATATGGGGATTTTCCATATCATCTTCGCTCTATGCACGAGCGTCTGGCAGAACTTCAAGCACCACCACATGAAGCACGGATTCGAGAAGCTCGGGATGCTGCTGGGAGTGCTTGCGCTCAATATCGTTTCCTTCGGCTACTTCGAAGTGGCTCCCTTCGATGCGCCGAATATGCAGATCCTCGCGGGCATCTTGTTCTTTGTCGGCGGCGTACTCATCATCTGGAGCATGGGCATTATTCTCGGCGCCGTTGGAATTCTCGAAGTCCTGTCTCTGGGAGGCAATATCATCTCCTACGCCCGCCTTATGGCGTTGGGCGTGTTCGCGGTCTCGATTGCCGATCTTGCGAACGAGTTGCCCGCCGCGGCCGGGTATATGATCGGAATCCCCGCGGCGATCGCCCTGCACGCCGCCAACATCGCCGTTAGTATGGCCAGCCCCATGATTCACTCGCTGCGCCTCAATTTTGTAGAGTTCTTACCCAAGTTCTACGCACCCGAAGGTAGGGTGTTCAACCCCTTCAAGAAGGAGACAATATCGTGAAAAGAAATGTCCTTGCAAAGCTGCTGCTGACGGGAATGGTCCTCGTGGCTGGCCTGTGTGTCCTGCTGCCCGGCGCTGTTGCCCAGGAAGACGGCGCGCACGCCGAAGAAGCCTCCGCCGACGATGGCGGTCTCGGTACTCTTGGTATCGCGATTGCCGCCTGTCTCGCGGTCGGCTTGTGCGGTATTGGCACGGGCATGGCGCAGTCGGCCGTCGGCGCGGGCGGTACAGGTGCCATGGCCGAGAAGCCAGAGCTTTTCACCAATGTGCTCATCCTCTTCGCCATTCCGGAAACGATCGTACTCTTCGGTTTTGTTATTGCGATTATGATGCAAGGCAAGATATAGCCGGTAGGAATCGTTCATGAGCGCCACAGCCTTACTCGATACCATGTCCAAGCAGGTCGCCGCGGAATGCGACCAGCGCAGGGCTAACGCCAACGGGGACGCGGAAGCGATTCTCGCGGAGGCGCGCGCCAAGAGCGCCGCGAAGCGCGAGTCGCTTACAACATCCACCGACGCGAAAATGGAACTGCTCGATCTGCGTTGGCGGCAGAAAGCTGAAGCCGAAGCGGCCAAGGCCGATCTCTCCATGAAAAATGAGGCCGTCAAGGCCATCATGGCTGAAGTGGAAGCCAAGGTGCGCGCGATTGTCGAGGGTGACGGATTCACGGAGATTCTCGACTCGTTGCTCGCGGAAGTCATGGCAGTGGCCGAGGGCGAGGTAGTGGTTCTCGCTCCGGACAAGCAGGTAGGCCATGTGTCGGCGTGGCTTGGCGATAATGGACACGGCGGCGTCGCGGTGGAAGCTTCGGCCCATGTCTGGGATGGCGTGGCCATCCAGGATCCAGGGCGTTCCTACCGAATATCGAATACCCTTACAGGACGCTACCGCCGCGTAGCCGAGGTGGCGCGGAAAATATGCATGCGCTCGTTATTCGGAGCGAGTGCGGAGGGGACTGACTAGTCATGGCCTCGGTAAAAACGTATGTGGCCCATATCAATGCGCGTGTGCGCGGCATGAAGAGCGATCTTCTGAGCTCCGCCCAATTGGACGCCATGATAGATAAGGCCGATCCCTCAGCCATGGCCGACACGCTGTTGACGAGCCCCTATGAAGTGGAGATGGCCGAGGCGCTGACCCGCTACGCCGGGGCCGACGCCGTGGAAGACGCGGCTTCGCGCAATCTGGTCAATACCTTCGCCAAACTCCGATTGGTGAGCCGCGGCAAACTTCAAGACCCGGCCCGCATCTTCGTAAGCCGGTGGGATCTTGCCGCGGCGAAGTCTTTGCTTCGAAGAGTTCACCACGGCATCGATGCGCACGCCGCTCAAGATTCTTTATTGCCGGGGCCTTCCATGCCCGTCGCGGTACAGGAAGAGTTGGCCAACCATAATTCGATGGAAGCGCTTGTGCGCGGGCTGGCGGCTTGGAACTCCAAACTCTGCCACTGCCTGCTCGCCGCCTTGCCTAACTATCAACAGAACAACGATCTGAGCGCGCTCGAGGAAGTCTTGGATCGGAACTACTTTTCCGGGACTGTGAAAGAGCTGCGGGAGAAGCGCGACCCGCACAGCAAGCTCCTCACGAGCATTCTTCGGCTCGAGATTGATCGGATCAACCTCCGAAACGTACTGATGCCGCGGGCGGGCGGTCAAGCTCCCGAAGAGGTGACGGGATGCTTGCTTCACGGCGGCTCCATTCCGATGTCGACGCTGAGCGAGATGGCAGCGGCCTCGACGCCCGAGCCGATTTTGGAAATGCTGGGCCGGACCCGGTACGCGCCGCTGTTCGAAGATGGAATCGAGATCATTCAGGAAGGCCGCTTGTCGGTTTTCGAACGCCGTTTCGAGCTGGAATTGCTTCGCCGGTTGCGGCGCGCCACCCAGCAGCAAGGCCTCGGCCTAGCGTTATTTATGCGGTTCGCCTGGATGAAGTACAACGAAGTAGTGAATTTGCGCATGATCGCGCGGGCCTCGGATATCCATTTGGCGCCGGCCCGCATTCGGGAGGAAGTGGCGTATGTCTAAGATTGCGGCTATCGCCAAGGACTCGACCGCGCTGAATCTCGCGTTGACTGGCGTTCGCGTCGAAGAGATTACCGATATCCATGAAGTGGAATCGCGTTTCGAGGCGCTGATGCAAGACGAACTGGATGTCCTTATCGTCGATGACCGGTACCGCGAGGATTTCTCGGAGCGGTTCCAAGAACGTCTGCGGCGCCACTCGGGCGAACCCCTTATCGTGTTTTGCCCGCACTTTGATGAAGAAGATTCCGATGTGGACGCCTACCTGTCGTCCGTCATCAAGCCGGCTGTAGGATTCGAGATACGTCTCGGCTAGCTCCGGCGGCCCCATAAAATCAACGGCC
Organism: uncultured Nitrospirales bacterium; assembly: GCA_964401695.1. Taxonomy (GTDB): domain Bacteria; phylum Hydrogenedentota; class Hydrogenedentia; order Hydrogenedentales; genus JAPYPO01. The sequence goes on along the minus strand of CAYNZS010000008.1, from coordinate 11,166 downwards.
CTAGACCACAAAGTTTTTTAGACCAGATGGAGATATACTAGACATGGCTGAAAACGAAGGACCCATCACCGGGAAACTCGTGCGAATTTCCGGACCCATGATTGCGGCCGATGGCATGCTCGGCGTGTCGATGGGTGAAATCGTTCGCGTGGGCAAGATGGGCCTCATGGGCGAAGTCATTCGAATCGACGGCGAAACCGCTTTCGCTCAGGTGTACGAAGATACTTCGGGCATGTACCTCGGCGAGCCGGTTGTCGCCCAAGGCGACCCCCTTTCGGTGGAACTTGGCCCGGGCCTGCTCACGCAGACTTATGACGGAATTCAGCGCCCGCTGCCCTTGCTCAAGGAAAGCTCAGGCGACTTTATCGGCCGCGGCTTGTCTGCCGATCCGCTGGACTACTCGAAGAAGTGGGCTTTTACGCCCAAGGTCGTAGTCGGGCAAGAGGTGACCGGCGGCGACGTGCTCGGCACGGTTCCGGAAACGGAATTCCTCGACCACTCCGTGATGGTGCCGCCCTTGGTTTCGGGCAAGATCAAGACGATCATCAGCGCCGGCGAATACACGGTTAAAGAAGAGATCGCCGAGCTGGAAGACGGCACGAAGCTCACCATGACCCACAAGTGGCCTGTAAAGAGGCCCCGTCCTTTCAAGAAAAAGATGGGCTCGACCGAACCGTTTATTACCGGCCAGCGTGTGCTCGATTCCTTCTTCCCCATCGCCCTCGGCGGCTCGGCTATCGTACCCGGCGGATTCGGCACGGGCAAGACGGTCGTGGAGCATCAGATTTCAAAATTCTGCAACGCTGAAATTATCGTATACGTCGGTTGCGGCGAGCGTGGGAACGAGATGGCGGATGTGCTCGACGAGTTTCCGAACCTGACCGACCCGAAGACCGGCGGTCCTCTCATGAACCGGACCGTTCTCGTCGTGAATACGTCCAACATGCCCGTGGCCGCGCGCGAAGCGTCGGTCTACACGGGAATCACCCTCGGCGAATACTACCGCGACCAGGGCTACAGCGTCGCCATGATGGCCGACAGTACTTCGCGTTGGGCCGAAGCCTTGCGCGAAATCTCGTCGCGCCTCGAAGAGATGCCCGGCGAAGAAGGCTACCCAACGTACCTTTCCGCGCGCACGGCCGAATTCTACGAACGCACCGGCCGCGTCGCCTGCGTCGGCACCGAGGACGAAGGGAAAGAGCAGCGCACGGGATCGCTCACGTTGGTGGGCGCGGTCTCCCCTCCCGGTGGCGACTTCTCCGAGCCGGTCACGCAGAACTCGATGCGCGTGGCGGGTGGATTTTGGGCGCTGGACGCGAAGCTGGCCTACAGCCGCCACTATCCTTCGGTAAACTGGAATCAAAGTTTTTCGCTGTACTTCCACGATCTCGATCCGTGGTTCCGCGAGCACGCGCCGGCCGGTTGGACTGAACGCCGCCAGCAGGGCGTCGATATGCTCCAGAAGGACACCGAGTTGCAGGAAATCGTGCAGTTAGTTGGACCGGATGCCTTGCAGGACAACGAGCGTCTGATTCTGGAAATCTCCCGCATGATTAAAGAGGTGTTCCTCCAACAGAACGCCTTTTCCGACGACGATGCGTACAGTTCCCTCGATAAGACCCACGGCCTGCTCGACGCGGTGCTTACATTTTACGAAGAATGCCAGGCCGCTCTTGTGCGGGAAGTTCAGTTGAACACGCTGCTCAGCCATCCAATCCGCGAGGAAGTGGCGCGTCTTCGCGAGTTGAACTCTGACGGTTTCGTCGAGAAGAAGGTCGCCGTCATGGAGAAGATGAAGGCGGCACTGCAAAAGCTAGCCGAGGAAGCCGCGGCCTAGTCGCGCGCGCGACCCTCGCCCCGAGCTAACGAAGAAGATTACGACAAATAAGATTCCGTCTCCGAAGGAGTGGCGAACATGACTGAAGCCGCCGAGAACGATATGCTGCAAAAAGAATACTGGGATCTCGAGTATATCTCGGGTCCGCTGGTGTTTCTCCGAAACGGAGACCGGTTCCCCACAGGCGCTATCCTCGATCTGACGATGGACAACGGCCAGATCCGCCAGGGCCAGGTGCTCGAAGCGACTACCGCGCACGCGGTCGTCCAGATTCTTCAAGGAACTCAGGGCGTCGATATCAAGGGCACCGCGGTTTCGCTGAAAAACGAAGGTGCGCGCATCGCGTGTTCGACCGATGTCATCGGCCGCAGCTTTAGTGGAACGGGCGACCCCATCGATGGCCTGGCCCCCATCGTCGCGGACGAAGAGCGCGAAATCGTGGGCGAGGCCATTAACCCTGTATCGCGCGACAAACCGAACGACTTTATCGAAACCGGCGTATCGGTCATCGATGGATTCAACACGCTCGTACGCGGCCAGAAGCTCCCCGTATTCTCGGGATCCGGCCTCCCCGCGAACGAACTCGCGAATATGATAGTGCAACAGGCGCAGGTGCGCGGCGATGACGAAGAATTCGTGGTCGTGTTCGGCGCCATGGGGCTGACGGCGCGGGAAGCGGATTATTTCCTGAACTCCTTTGAAGAGGGCGGACAGGGCTCTCGCGTAGTATCCTTCATCAACAAGGCCGACGACCCCGCGATCGAACGCCTCTTCACGCCTCGTTGCGCGTTGACCGTGGCCGAGTATCTTGCCTTCACGAAGGGCTATCAAGTGTTGGTCGTCTTGACCGACCTGACGAGCTACTGCGAAGCGCTCCGCCAGATTTCGAGCGCGCGCGAGGAAATCCCCGGCCGCCGCGGCTATCCCGGTTACATGTATACCGACCTGTCAACCATCTACGAGCGCGCGGGACGCATCATCGGCCAGAAGGGATCGGTCACGCAGATTCCCATTCTGACCATGCCTGACGACGACATCACTCACCCCATCCCTGACCTCACGGGCTATATCACCGAGGGGCAGATCGTGCTGGGGCGTGGATTGCATCGGCAAAATATTTTCCCGCCGGTAGACCTTCTCCCTTGCCTGTCCCGCCTGATGAACAACGGTATCGGCGAGGGCCGCACGGAAGAATGGCACCGCGACTGGTCGAACCAGTTGTACGCGTCCTACGCGCGCGGCCGCGATGTGCGCAAGCTGATGGCCATCGTCGGCGAGGACGCGCTGACAGAGGTGGACAAGCGCTACCTCGCGTTTACCATCCAATTCGAGAAGCACATGGTCGGCCAGGGCGAATCGCGCCGGACTATCGAAGAGACCTTCGCGCTGGGCTGGAAGCTGATGGGGCTGCTGCCCAAGGCGGAGTTGACCCGCGTCGACCGCGAACTCGTGGAAGAGAAGTACACTGAACAGACCTCAGAAGATTTCAGTTAAACTCGATCCCGGCGTAGAACGACCGGGCAGGTGATTTGATATGTCAATGGATTCCGGCGCGCCGACACGCATGGAGCTGATGGCCAAGCGGGCCCAGATAAAACTGGCCAGCGACGGCGTATCTCTCCTCGAAGGCAAGCGCGAAGCGCTCCTGCAAGAATTGATCGAGCGGGCGAAGCAGTTGCGCGATCTGCGCGGCCTGCTTCACGAACGGGGACGCCGCGCGTTGGGGCGGCTGACGTTTGCGCGGGCGAACCGCGGCACCGCGGAGGTTCGATCCGCGGGCACGGCAGGGCGGCGCGAGCTAGACCTCGAAGTGACCTCCGAACGCGTCTGGGGCATGTCTCTGGGCCATATCCTGGGAAAGAACGTCGTGCGCGCGCCGCAGGACCGCGGCGTGGGCCTCATGGACACGTCTTCTCATGTATTGGAAGCGGGTGTGTCCGCCGAGGAGATGCTGGACCAGTTGGTGAAGTGCGCGCCGCTCGAGCGCAACCTCCAGATCCTCGGCGAAGAAATCAAGAAGACGAATCGCCGGATTAACGCGCTGAACGAGTACCTCCTTCCCAAGCTCTATGGCGAAGTTCGCCGGATTCAGAGTGTGCTTGAGGAACGCGAACGCGAAGACACCTTCCGCCTTAAGAAGATTAAGAAGACAAAGTCTAAAGACAAGAAATAACCCGGAAAATGCTCCTGGGCGACATTCTCCACGCGGGCCTCATCAAGACCACGCTCGAATCCACGGAGAATTATGCCGCTATCCGCGAATTGACGGACGTGGCGATCGCGTCTGGCGACCTTCCCATTGCGCTACGCGATCACGCGCTCGAAGTGGTCACGGCTCGGGAGCGCTCGATGAGCACGGGCATGGAACACGGCGTTGCTTTGCCCCACGGGTCCTCTGCGCGTGTGGATCGGATTGTCGGCGTGCTGGGCGTCTCGAAGCCGGGCATCCCTTGGGATTGCCTCGATTGCGGACCGGCGCGCCTGATCATCCTGCTCCTTATTCCGCGCAGCAAGCTTCAAATGCACGTTCGGGCGCTCGCGGGGATTTCACATTTGCTCAACAGAGACGCGTTCTGCGATACACTCGTTGATGCGTCGGATGCGGAAGAAGTGCTACGCTTAGTCCACGCAGAAGAGCAGAGTTCCATGTTCGACGACTATCGGTAGTCTTCGGTTACCCCCACCGAAAACCGGGGAAGGGGAATGAGACGGAGTGACTGAACGCATTATCAGCTTCGCCGGGTTCGCCGTATTCCTCGTTCTCGCGTGGGCGATCTCCGAGGATAGGCGGCGGGTGAACTGGCGCCTCGTCTTTATCGCCCTGGCCCTTCAGGCGGCGTTGGCCGTCGTGGTCCTCCGCACCCCTTGGGGCAGCGCCTTCTTCGAGAAGATGCGCGGCGCCTTCGACGTCATCGCCGACGCCACCGGCGAAGGGGCCGGCTTCCTTTTCGGTCCACTCGCCTCGTTCTTCATGTTGAGCGAAGACGCCGTGCTCACTTCCGACCTCCCCGTCGAATTCAACGTGTTCGCGTTTCAAGTCCTGCCCGTGGTCATCGTGGTCTCATCTATCACGGGCGTTTTGTACCACTTCCGAATCATCCAGACCGCGGTCCGTGCCATGGCCTGGCTCATGCGCAGAACCTTGAAGACTTCCGGTCCCGAGACCTTCGGGACGGCGCTCATGGTGTTCCTCGGGATCGAATCCATGCCCTCGTTGAAGGCCTATCTCCAAACTATGTCCCGTTCGGAACTCTGCACCGTGATGACGGCGTTCATGTCAACCGTCGCGGCAAACGTGATGATTATCTACGCCACCTTCGGCGCGAAGCCGGAACACATCCTCGCCGCGTCCCTCATGAGCGCGCCCGCGGCCATTCTCATCGCGAAACTCATGGTGCCCGAAACGGAGGAGCCCGCCGCGGAAGAATCCGGAAGGATGGACGCGTCCGCCGAAAGCCACAACGTCGTTGACGCCGCGGCGAAAGGGGCCTCCGACGGCCTCAAGCTGGCGCTGAACATCGGCGCGTTGCTGATCGCTTTCGTGAGCCTTGTCTATCTGGTCAACCTGTTCTTTTCGGCCGTCACCGGCTACACCTTCACCGACCTCATGGGCTACGCCTTCTACCCCTTCGCGTTCCTGATGGGTGTGCCCGCGGCGGACGTAGGCGAAGTGGCGCAGCTTCTCGGAACAAAAACCGTTATCAACGAATTCCTCGCCTATTCCGATATGAATGCCTTGATCGAGGCGGGCCAACTCCAAGAGCGTTCCATCATGATCGCTACCTACGCCCTGTGCGGATTCGCGAATCCAGGAAGCTTGGGCATCCTCATCGCCGGTCTCACCGGGCTCGTGCCCGAACGCCGCAAGGAAATCACCGCGCTCGGGCTCAAGGCGTTCGTCGGCGGAACTCTCGCTGTGTTGACCACAGCCTGTGTTGTTGGAGTCATAGGGTAGTAGGCACGGGCAGTTAGTAACCGCCGGCAGAGCTTGTGGTCTGAGGAATGCCCCTAGCCCGACGCCCTACAACGACCGAAGTATATTGCTTCGTCGTGCTTCCTCGCAATGACGAGTTGGGGACTTCTGTCGGTAGCGTCTTTGAAGCGGGATCAAGGGGGATGTTATTGGCGCGTTGGGCTCTCGTCTCAGTCCGTAAATTCATGACTGGTACGACGACTCGACCCTACCCCTCCCACTCAGCCTCCATGAGAGGGTAAGGGGGGATGTGGCCGGCCTAACGCGGATTCTCCGGTGCTACTCGTCCTCGTTCTTCCAGCGCTTGAGTTTCCGCCACAGCGTGTTGCGTCCAATCCCAAGAGTTTTGGCCGCTCTTGCTTGATTGTGCTTGCATTGGCGCAGTACGGATTCGATATGCGCGCGCTCCACGGCTTCGAGTGTTGGCAGATCGGACTGCGCGGCGCCTGGCGAATCGGCCTTCGTGGCCAACGCGCGCCGTACCATTAGACTCGCCTCTTTGGGCTGGAGCGGCACCAAGACGTACCCATACACCCCTTGGCTCATGGCCGCGACGGCTTGCCCGATTTCCGAGGCGGCGGCCAAGAGCAATGTGGGGCATTCCCGAGACATGCGAACGGCTTCGCGGAAGTCGTCGTTCATGACAAGCTCTGCTCCCGCTTCGACCGTGCTATGGCCTTCGGCCTCTAGCATCGCTTTCAGCGTCAGCCGCAGTGCGGCGTCCTGAATCTTTAGGCCTATACGCGCCATTCTCTCTCCCGGTGGTTCGCGCGCTGCGTCACGCAGAATGGGTAGGCGGAAGTGCGCATAATCGTTTCGAGCTATGGTATGGTTGTGCACTTTTGCGCATTGTAGTGGGCGAAAGGGGGTGGGAACAAGCATGAGCGAGGATCAGGTAGAAGCGGGCCGCTGGGAAGGTTTCCGCGAAGTAGTCACCATGGCCTGGCCCATCATGCTGGGGGCCGTGTCGTTTACCGTGATGGATTTCGCGGACAAGGTCTTCGTGTCGATGTTGGGCCAGGAGCACTTGGCCGCCATTGGCTCGGCGGGGATATGGTCCTTTACGATGGGAGTCTTTTTCCTGGGGATCACCTCGTGCGTGAGCACTTTCGTATCCCAAAGCTTGGGCCAGGGGCGACGTGAGAACTGTGCCTGCTACGCATGGCAGGGAATCTACATAGCCCTCGTAGCCGGATCTCTTTCCATCGCCATGTGGCCCATCGCTCCCAGTCTTTTCCACGTCATGGGCCAGTCTTCGAGTGGGGGGTTCGGCCACACGCCCGAAGTGATCGACCTGGAGGTAGTGTACTTTCGCATTCGGCTGCTGGGCTTCACGTTCATCGCGTGGCAATCGTGCCTTGCTTCGTTCTTCCAGGCGATCAGCCGGCCCATCGTGCCCATGTGCGTCGCGCTGTTCGCGAACCTTGCCAACATCGGTCTCGACTGGCTCCTCATTTTTCCACACGGCTCTTTTCCTGGATGGGGCATCGCCGGGGCCGCTTGGGCGACCGTCATCTCGCTGGCGACGCAGGCCACGCTGTTGCAGTGCATGTTTGCAAGCGGGCGTGTCCACGCCGAATACGGATCGCGTTCGGGACACCGCTTCGATTGGGGCAAGGCCAAGGAACTTTTTCGAATCGGATGGCCGGCCGGCGTTTCCAGTTTTCTCGATATAGCGGGCTGGGGAATCTTCATCAGTTTCATCATAGGCGGTTTCGGAACAATGCAATTGGCCGCGAACACGGCCGCGCTGAACTTCATGCACCTTATGTTCATCCCCGTGTCGGCGCTTAATCAAGCCACCGCGCCCATCGTCGGGCGCTGGATCGGTCTTGGCGAAATCGCGACCGCGAAAGCGCGCGCCTACACAGCGACGAAGATTGGCGTGTGCCTTATGCTCTCTGTTGGCATCATGCTGTCGCTTTCTGGCGGATTGTTGATGCGCGTTTTCAGCCAGGACCCGGAGGTAATCGCGTTGGGGGGGACGCTGCTCCGGTTTGCCGCCACATTCGCCGGCTTCGACGCCATAACCATTGTGCTTTCCGGCGCGTTGCGTGGCGCGGGCGATACGCGGTGGACCATGTGGACGTTCTCGATCGGTTCCTATTTCGTGTTGTTGCCCTTGGCTTATTTCTTCGCTGTCGTGTTAGGCCTCGAGGCCAAGGGCGGGTGGATAGGCGTGACGTTATACGCCATGCTGCTCAGCGGCGCGTTCTTGTGGCGCTTCCACAGCGAAGCCTGGCGGCACATTGATATCTTCTCTGAAACGGCGCCCCAGAATAGCAGGCCGGAGCCCGAGGACGCCGAGATCGAGCCCGCCGAATGATCGCTGCCCCAGCGGCTAGTGGAGTGATTCGGCCTGATGGGAGACTATCTTCTCGATGCTTTAGAAGACATTGGAGAATCGAATTGGGGTCGATATGGGCAACGGTTTCCGGCGCGTACCGCGATCGGGTACAATCGTGCCATGCCCAAGCCAGTCAACACGCTGCCGAAAGCGCCCCCGGCGCCGGCTGAAATCTGGACGGTTTCCCAGATCACGCGCAAGGTCAAGGGATTACTCGAATCTGAAATCGGCTCGGTCTGGGTGTCGGGCGAAATCTCCAATTGGCGCGTTTCCCCCGCGGGCCACGCCTACTTTACGTTGAAGGACGAGTGGAGCCAACTGTCGGCCGTTATCTTTCGCGGCAAGCTCAACAAGCTGCGCTTCGAACCAGAAGGCGGCCTTGAGGTTATCGTGCGCGGAATGGTTTCGGTTTACGAACAGCGCGGCGCGTATCAGATCCTCTGCGACGATATACAACCCAAGGGCGTGGGCGCGCTGCAACTTGCTTTCGAGAAACTCAAGAAGAAGCTGGAAGCCGAGGGCATCTTCGACGAGTCGCTCAAGAAGGGCCTTCCTGTTCTCCCACGGCGTATCGGCGTTGTAACCTCGCCAACGGGCGCCGCGGTACGCGACATCCTAAACGTGCTGGCAAGGCGTTTCGCCCGCGCGCACATCATTTTGTACCCCGCCCGCGTTCAGGGCGACGAAGCGGCCCCGGAGATCGTCGAGGGCATCGAGGCATTGGACGCTTGGGGGGTTGACGTCATGATCGTGGGACGGGGCGGCGGTTCGCTCGAAGACCTGTGGCCCTTCAATGAAGAGGCTGTCGTGCGGGCGATCCACGCGGCGCAAACGCCGGTGATATCGGCGGTAGGGCACGAGATCGATTTCACGCTATCCGATTTCGCGGCCGACCTGCGCGCGCCGACCCCGTCGGCCGCGGCGGAATTGGTTGTTCAAGAGTACGAATCGCTTGCGGATACGGTCGATGGCCTGCGCCAGCGGATGGCCGCGGCGGCCTCCCGGTGTGTGGAACGGGCGCGGACTCACCTCGAACGCCAGCAGGCAAGTTTCGTATTCAGTCGGCCTGAAGAAATGACCCGGCAGCGGCGGCAACGTTGCGACGAATTGCGTTTGTCTCTCGACCGGGCGCTGTCCGGGCGCGTCGAGCAGGCGCGCCACCGCGTTCAGAAGGCGACCGAGAAGATCCGGCTGCTCTCGCCCGCGAACCAAATTCGGCGCGCCACGCTAAGCCTCGCCTCACTTAGGGCGCGGCTGAACCAGTCCGGCCTGGCAACGGTGCAGCGGGCGCGGGGCCGATTTCAGCCCATGGTGGCCCAGCTTGATGCGCTCAGCCCGCTGGCGATTCTTTCGCGGGGCTACGCGCTCGGATGGAAACTGCCGGAGGATGTGTTGATTCGAGATGCCGGAATGTTACAACCCAAGGACCAGGTGCGGTTGCGCTTCGGCGAGGGAAGCGCGACGGCTATCGTCGAGAGTGTTGAGAAGGATGAAGCGTGACTCTGATTGCAGGTGTAGGGTTTGACGAGATCGAAGTGGAGAGCGGAGGAGCCATAGTGGCTGAACAAAAATTCGAGAAAGATCTGAAAAAACTCGAGAAGCTCGTGGAGGCTCTTGAGGAGGGCGGGCTGTCGCTAGACGATTCTCTCAAGAAATTCGAGGAAGGAATTAAGCTGGCGAAACGCTGCGAGAACGCCCTCAACGCCGCCGAGAAGAAGATCGAGGTCCTCACAAAGAATCCGGATGGCGAGGTGGTTGCGAGGCCGCTTGAGACCGGCGGCGAGGAAGAGGACCGGCAGGACGATGAGGAAGACGGCGAGTTGCTGTTCTGATGTCGGCCAAGGAATTTCTCGCGCAGAAGGCCCGCAAGACGGAAGCGGCCCTCGAAGACTACGTTTCTTCCTGGTACAATGCGACGCCGCTGTTGGTCGAAGCCGTCCGCTACAGCCTTTTTGCAAAGGGGAAACGATTGCGCCCCGCGTTGGCCTTGGGCGCCGCGGAGTTGGTGTCGGGCGACGACGCCGTGGCTTTGCCCGCGGCTTGCGCGCTCGAGATGATTCATACCTATTCGCTCATCCATGACGATCTGCCCGCGATGGATGATGACGATCTGCGTCGGGGGCTGCTGACTTTGCATAAAGTCTATGGCGAAGCGATGGCCATTCTAGCCGGCGATGCGCTGTTGACCATGGCCTTTGATCTGCTCGCCGAGACCCAGTTCCCCGAAGTGATCCGCGAAGTGGCGCGGGCCGCGGGCGTCGCGGGGATGGTCGGCGGTCAAGTGCTCGACTTGAAGAGCGAAGGCGAGCCCATTGGACTGGAGCAACTGCGCGCGATGCATGAACAGAAGACCGGTGCGTTAATCCGCGTGTCGGTGCGCGCGGGAGCTATACTCGGAAGCGCTAGCGAAGAGCAACTCGAATGGCTAACGCGCTATGCTGAACACTTGGGATTGGCTTTCCAGATCGCGGACGACATTCTGGACGCAACGGGCGACGCGGACGCCATGGGCAAGAATACGGGAAGCGACGCGGCGAAGGGGAAGGCGACGTACGTATCGATCTTGGGATTGGACGAATCGGGCCGACGCCTGCGCGAGACGGTCGAGGACGCCGCGGGAGCGCTGGAACCGTTGGGCGATGGCGCGGCATCGTTCCGCGCGCTGGCGTTCTATGTAGCGGAACGGAAGAACTAGCCAGGATCACTGTTGTCCTAAACCGTTCTAAGAAGATTGCGATTAGGGTTAGCAGCATTGGACAAAAGCGTTTTTGTTTTGATTGAGACCTCGACCCCACCGTCTTTGCTAGACAGGGGTGTGGTCAAAAGCCAACCCCTCAGAGGCTGTTTTTCGCGAGTTTATGCGCATTTTTCCACAGCCTTTCAAGGCGGGGTCGTAGGGAATTCCACTGATGAGAATCGCCCTCATGAGGACCAGTATTTTTCGCATGAGCGCACCGAGGCTTTCCATGGATTTTCGCCGTTGCCCTTGAGGCTATCATATTCGCTTCG